>JASJBF010000053.1 GCA_030066685.1 Kiloniellales bacterium
GCCGGGGCCGACATCGCCGAGTTCCCGGCGCTCCGGGCCTCGGCCGCCCAGGCCAAGGCCTATGCCGAGCGCATGGAGCCGGCTCTGGAGGGTCTGAAGCATTGCCGGCACCCGAGCGTCGCCATGATCCTGGGGGCCTGCAGCGGCGGCGGCCTGGAACTGGCCGCGCTCTGCGACATTCGGATCTGCGGCGAGGGCGCGCGCCTGGGCATCCCGATCAACCGGATCGGCCACGCCTTGCCCTATCCGGGTCTCGAAGCTCTGGTCGCCCTGGTCGGCCGGGCCGGGGCCGCCGAGCTGCTGCTCGAGGGCCGGGTCCTGACCGCCGCCGAGGCCCGGGCCCGCGGCCTGGTCCAGCGGGTCCTGCCCGACGCCGAGGTCGAGGCCGAGGTCCACGCCACCGCGGCGCGGATTGCGGCCGGGGCGCCCCTGGCCGCCCACCTGCACCGGGCCTGCCTGAACCGCCTGGAAGACCCGGCACCGCTCAGCGCCGCCGAGGCCGAGCTGCCCTACAGCGCCTGCGACAGCGCCGACTACCGGGAGGGCATCGAGGCCTTCATGGCCAAGCGCCCGCCGCGCTTCCGGGGCCGCTGATCCGACCGCCCGGGCACGCTTCAAATCCCCGTGAAGTCAGGGTCCGTTAACCGGATTTTGCCCCGATGAGGCTTGAGTGGAGGCCCTTCGAGGAGGAACGGGCATGGCGGAGGTCGGCTCCACGGACTGGCATTCGGTGCGCGTCAAGGTCGACCTCTCGACCCTGCCGCAGACCGTCGACCTTTCGCCCTCGCGTGCCGGGGCGGTCGTCCAGATCGTCTTCGGCACCGCCTGGACCCTCTTCGTCTGGAGCATGGTCACCGAGGTGCGGCAAGACGATCTCCTCGTCCTCGTTTTTGCGGTGCCCTTTTCCCTGATCGGCCTCGGCATGGCCCTGCACGGGCTCGCGACCCTGCGGCGCAAGCGCAGCGTCGTGTTCCGCGGCGACGGCGTCGAGGTCGAGGGCCGGGGCCTCTGGGGCGCGGAGTCCTGGTACCAGCCCTATACGGCCTTCAAGGGCGTCCTGCATCGCGAGGAGGTCGTCAAGACCAAGAACAGCACCACGACCTATCAGATCGTCGAGCTGCTCCACGAAGACCCCAAGCGGTGCGTCCTGCTCTACGTGAAGGCTACGACCGAGCGGCCGCGCGAGCGCTGGGAGGGCTATGCCCGGCGGCTAAAGCTGCCGGCGCTGGAGGCGGGGGCCGACGGCGTGGTCGAGCGCGCCCACGGTGACCTCGACAAGTCGCTGAAAGACCTGGTCGGGGAAGGCAAGATCACCCATGCCTTCGATCCCGAAGCGGCGGCCCCCCGGGGCCTCTACGTCGAGCGCCGCGACGCGGACTCGCTCAAGGTCGTGATCACGGCGGGCCGCTATCCGATCTGGTTCCTGGCGCTCTTCATGCTCGCCGGGGCGGCCATGATGGTTGGAGCCTTCTTCAACGAGCAGAACCCCGTCGTCCTCTTCGGCGCCGGCCTGCTGTTCGGCGGCCTGCCAGGCTACATGCTGGTCCGGGACCGGGCCGCCCGCCGCGAGATCAGCCTGGACCGCCGCCGCCTTACCGTGACCGACGCCCTGCGGCTGAACCGCCACAGCCGGGACGGACTGATGCTGGACGAGATCGAATCGATCGCCATCCGCCCGGCCCGCGGAAATTCCGGGCGCGAGCTGGTGATCGCCAGCGACCGCGGTCCGATCCACGTCGGCCTGGGCCTGTCGAAGGAAGCCCTGGCCTGGCTCAAGGACTTCATCACCGCCGCCATCGCGACAGCCTGAGCCGGTCCGGCCGGCTGGCCGGAGGTTCAAGCTGTGCCCTTGTCTGCCGCCGCCCGCCTCCGGCCCCGGCGGCGCTGCGCTTCGTAGCGCCGGGCTAGCACTTCGGGCGAGATCCCGAGGTGAAACAGCAAGTGGATCTCGATCCAGCCCCAGACGATGGCGACGGGTCGGCGGCCTGCGAAGCGCCGCGACGAAGTGGTCAGGGGCGGCTCCTCGATGCAGCAGGTCCGGCCCTTCTTTTCCAGGCGCCGGGTGAAGTCGTAGTCCTCCATCAGCGCGATCCGGCGGATTCCGCCGATTTCCTCGTAGGCGCTGCGCCGCACGAAGATCGCCGAATCGCCGTAGTAGTAGCCCAGGCTGCGGATCCAGGCGTAGAAGCCGGTCAGCCAGCGGCTGAAGGGCGTGTCGCCGTCGAAGACCAGACGGAAGTTGCCGCCCGGTCGGGCCGGATGGGCGGCCAGGGTCGCGAGGATCTGCGCCAGCCCGCCGGCGGGAAAGCGCGAGTCCGCATGGAGAAAGAGCAGGATCTCGCCCCGCGCGGCCGCGGCACCGGCCGCGAGCTGCCGGCCGCGGCCGGGCGGCGAGGGTAGCACGCGCGCGCCGGCCTCACGGGCCAGGACGTCGGTTCCGTCGTCGCTGCCGCCGTCGACAACGATGACCTCGTGGGCCGGGGCCTCGGCGGCGAGATCCGCCAGGAGGCCCGGCAGGCGCTGCGCCTCGTTCAAGGTCGGCACGACGATCGAGATCATGCCGGGCCTTCCCTGGCGCGCGACGGCCTCTGACCGCTTCAAGTCACTGTGCCTCTGCGGCGGCTTCATCTGCTCTCCGCCGACGACGGCTGTGACGCCCGAAGATCGACTGCTCATGAGAGGTGACATAGACCTGAGCGGAATGCCGGAAAGACACGAATCCCTTGCAGGCTCTTCAAAGTCGCGTGAGTGCCCTGACTACTGCGCCAAGCGGCAACCGGCTTCAGGCATCATTCGAGGCGCCGTGCCCGGTTTCAGGCCGGTCGATATGATGGATATCCGTTTTCCAACTTCGAGCCCTTGGAGGTGTCATGGTCCGGATCAAGCGTGTCTATGCGCCGCCCGCGCCGGAGGACGGCTATCGGGTGCTGGTCGACCGGCTCTGGCCCCGGGGGCTCGCCAAGGAGGCCGCCGCGGTTGCGCTCTGGCTCAAGGAGATCGCGCCTTCGACCGAGCTGCGCAAATGGTTCGGCCATGATCCCGAGCGCTGGCCGGCGTTCACGCGCCGCTACCGGGCGGAGCTGAAGGCTCCCGAGCGGACGGCCGCGCTGGAACACCTGCGCCAGGTTGTGCGAGATCACCAGACGGTGACCCTGCTGTTCGGCGCCCGGGACGAGGCGCTCACCCATGCGGTCCTTCTGCGGGAGCTCCTGACCGGTCCGGACTGAGGTCAGCCGTCGCGCAGCGGCTCTGGCCTTCGCCGCGCCGATGCTCTAAGGAGCTTGAGAGTCGGACGCGGCAAGCGGGATTTCGGCGATGCGCTCAAGCAAAGCGGTCCATGTCATCGGCTGCCACGCCGAGGGCGAGGTCGGCGACGTCGTCGTCGGCGGTGTGGCGCCGCCGCCGGGCGAAACCCTCTGGGCGCAGGCGCGCTGGATCGCCGAGGACGGGCGCCTGCGGGACTTCCTGCTCAACGAGCCGCGCGGCGGCGTGTTCCGCCACGTCAACCTCCTGGTTCCGGCCGTGGACCCGCGAGCCGCCATGGGCTTCATCATCATGGAGCCCATGCACACCCCGCCGATGTCCGGCTCCAACGCGATCTGCGTCGCGACGGTGCTGCTGGACAGCGGGATCCTAGCCATGACTGAGCCGGAGACCCGCTTCCACCTGGAGGCGCCGGGCGGGGTGATCGAGGTCCGGGCGGCCTGCCGCGACGGCAAGGCGGAGCGGATCACGATCCGCAACGTCGCCAGCTTCGTCGGTCGGCTCGACGCGGCGCTGGAGGTCGAGGGCCTGGGCAGCTTGACGGTCGACACCGCCTACGGTGGCGACAGCTTCGTCGTCGTCGACGCGGCGGCCCTGGGCTTCGAATTGACCGCCGCGGAGGCGCGGGATCTGGCCGAGGCCGGCGCCCGGATCACCGCGGCCGCCAACGCGCAGCTCGGTTTCTGGCACCCCGAGAACCCGGATTGGTCGCACATCTCCTTCTGCCTCTTCGCCGGCCCCCTAGGCCGGGAGGACGGTCTCTGGAGCGGCCGCAACGCCTGCTGCATCGATCCCGGCAAGATCGACCGCTCGCCGACCGGGACCGCGCTCTCGGCCCGCATGGCCCTGCTTCACGCCCGCGGCAAGATGAAGTTGGGCGAGGGCTTCCGCGCCCGCTCGATCATCGACTCCCGCTTCGAGGGCCGGATCGAGGCCGAGACCAGCCTCGGCGGCCGCCCGGCTATCCTGCCCTCGATCTCTGGGCGGGCCTGGATCACCGGCAGCCACCAGTACCTGCTCGACCCCGACGATCCCTGGCCTGCCGGCTACCGCCTGTCGGACACCTGGCCGATGCCGCGGAAGCCGAAGCCTTAACCGGCCTCGGGCTCGCTGCCGCGGCGGTACTTGAAGACGCCGCTGCCCTCGGCGACCGGGCGGCCCTCCTGGTTGACGACCTTGCAGTCGCAGAAGAAAAGCTGCCGGCCGCCGCCGGTCCGGCGCGCCTCGGCGGTCAGATGGTCGCCTTCGCGGACCGGGCCCAGGAAGTGGCAGGTCAGCGAGACGGTCATGGCCCGGCGCGGCCGTGCCGGATCCGGGCTGTAGCAGCCGCAGTAGCCGCAGGCGGAATCGATCAGGGTGGTCATGACGCCGCCGTGCAGGACCCCGCTGCGGTTGAGGTGCTCTTCCCGGATCTCCAGGCTGACCTCGGCGTGGTCGTCCCGCCAGGCGGTGACCCGGTAGCCGACCAGCTGGGCGAAGCGGCCCTGGTAGAGGTCTTGGCTCGACATGCCCGCAGGCTGCCCGAGGCGGGCCCGACTTGTCCAGGGACCTGGGCGGAGCGCCGGGGCAGGCTCCGTAACTTGACTCCGGCAGGCGGGCTTTGTAGAACAAACATAGAACAGAACAAAAGCGGAACATCATGCCGTCGGGGCCGGAAAATTGCGAAGCGGAGTTGCCGGAAGACTGCGAAGCTTGGGGGCTCGAGGCGCTGCGGGCGCGGATCCGCCTGCTCGAGCGTGGCGCCGGCCGGGCGGCGTGCGACGGCCTCGCCCTGGGCCTGCCTGCCCTGGACGCCGCGCTGCCGGCCGGCGGCCTGCCCCTGGCCGCCTTGCACGAGATCGCGCCGGGCAGGCCGGACTGGGACGACGGTCCCGTGACCGGCTTCTGCCTGGCCCTGCTGGTCCGGCTCGCCGCCCGCCGACCGGGGCCGGTGCTCTGGCTGGCCTCGAGCGGCGATCTCTACGCTCCCGGGCTGGCGGCCTTCGGCTTCGATCCGAGCCGCCTGATCGAGGGCCGGGCCAGGGGCGATGGCGAGGTCCTCTGGGCCATGGAGGAGGGTCTGCGCTCGGGCGCCCTGGCCGCGGTGGTGGCGGAGGTCGCCGAGCTCGAGGCCACCGCCGCCCGGCGCCTGCAGCTGGCGGCGGAATCCGGCGGACTTCCGGCCTTTCTGCTGCGCCGCTGGAGCCGGCCGGGGGCCGCGGCGCCGATCGCGGCGGCGACCCGCTGGCGGGTTTCGGCGCTGCCGGCCGACAGTTCTGCCCTGCCGGACAGCGGCATCGCCGAGCCGCGGCCGCGCTGGCGGGTCGAGCTCCTGCGCTGCCGGGCCGGACGACCGGGAAACTTTCTGATGGAGTGGGATCATGCGACGGGTGATTTCAGTCTGGTTGCCCCGTTTTGCGACCGACCGGGTGAGGCAGAGGGAAATCCGGGGGCAGGGGTCCCGGGGCGAGGCGCCGCGCAAGCCCGCCGGGCCGGCTAGGCCCCGGGTCCTGCTGCGCCAGGAGCGCGGCTGCCTACTGCTGGCGGCGGTCGACGCCCGGGCCGCGGCGGCCGGGCTGGCGCCGGGGCTGCCCCTGGCCGATGCCCGGGCGATCCGGCCCGACCTGGAGACCGCCGAGCACGATCCCGCGGCCGACCTCCGGGCCCTCTCGGCCCTGGCCGCCTGGTGCGGCCGTTTCACCCCCTGGATCGCCCCCGACCGCAGCGGCTGCGACGGCGGCGGGGCGGCCGGCCTGCTGCTCGACGTGACCGGCTGCGCCCATCTCTTCGGCGGCGAGGACGCCCTGCTGGCGGCCCTGGTCGCCGGCCTGGAAAGCCAGGGCTATACCGCCCGCGCCGCCCTGGCCGACACCCCGGGCCTGGCCTGGGCGGTCGCCCGTTTCGGCCCGTCCGAAGGCACCGGCCGCGTCGTCCCGCCCGGCGCGGCCGAAGCGGCCCTGGCCGAATTGCCGGTCGCGGCGCTGCGCCTGGGCCCCGGCCAGGTCGAACTGCTGGAGCGCCTCGGCCTGCGGCGGGTCGGCGACCTCTACGATCTGCCCGCCGGCAGCCTGGCGCGGCGCTTCGGGCCCATGGTCGCGCACCGCCTGGCCCAGGCCCTGGGCCGGGCGCGCGAGGCGATCTCGCCCCTGACCCCGGTGCCGCCCTTCGTCGAACGCCTGGCCCTGCCGGAGCCGAGCGACGCGCCCGAGGCCATCGCGCTGGGCCTGGAGGCCCTAATCCTGGCGCTCTGCCGCCGCCTGGAGGAACGCGGCCAGGGCGCGCGGCGCCTGGTCTTCACCCTCTACCGGGCCGACGGCAGCCTGAATCGCCTGAGGCTCGGCACCAGCCGGCCGAGCCGCGAGCCCCAGCACCTCAAGCGGCTCTTCGCCCAGCGCCTGGAGCGGGTCGATCCCGGCTTCGGGGTCGAGGTCATGACCCTGGCCGCCACGGCGGCCGAGCCGCTCACCGCCCTGCAGAGCGTCCTGCCCTGCGCCGCCGGCCTATCGGCCCGGGGTGCGGTGGTCCCGAAGGCCGAGCCCCCGGCTTTCGGGACCGCGCTCTGCCCGGACCGGACGCGCGAAGCGGCCCCGGCCTCGGAGGCGCCCGCTCTCCAGGCGGCCCCACCCGTGGCGCCCCCTCCCGAAGCTTTGGGCGAGGTGGTCGACCGCCTGGTGAACCGCCTGGGCGCCGCCCAGGTCGCCCGGCAAGCGCCGCGCGAGAGCCATGTCCCCGAGCGGGCGGTGGCCGCGGCGCCGCCAGTGGAAGCGCCGGCCGCGGCCCCGACCGCAGCCTGGCGGCGCCCGGCGCGGCCCCGGCCGCTGCGGCTCCTGTCGCGGGCCCAGCCGATCGAGGCCCTGGCGCTGCTGCCCGACCATCCGCCGGCCCAGTTCCGCTGGCGCCGGCTGCTGCACCGGGTCGCCGCCGCCGAGGGGCCGGAGCGGCTGAGCCCGGAATGGTGGCATCCCGAGCCGGACAAGGCGGCCGAGCCGGCCCGCGACTACTTCCGGGTCGAGGACGACGACGGCCGCCGCTACTGGGTCTACCGGGCCGAGGGGCGCTGGTACCTGCACGGCCTCTTCGCCTGAGGGTCTGGGCGTGAGCACGGTCACCCGGAAATGAATGGAGCAGCGGGCTACGCCGAGCTCGAGGTCACGACCAACTACAGCTTCCTGCGCGGCGGCTCGCACCCGGAGGAGCTGGCGACCGCCGCCGCAGCCCTGGGCCTGGCCGCCCTCGGGGTCGCCGACCGCAACTCCCTGGCCGGGGTGGTGCGCGCCCACGTCGCCGCCAAGGAGGCCGGCCTGCGCCTGCTGGTCGGCGCCCGCCTGGTGCCCCGGGACGGGCCGGAGATCCTCTGCTATCCCCGCGACCGGGCCGCCTACGGCCGGCTGTCCCGCCTGCTGACCCTGGGCAAGCGCCGGGCCGAGAAGGGCGACTGCCATCTGACCCTGGCCGACATCTTGGCCGCGGCCCCCGGCGGCCCTGGCGGACAAGTCTTCATCGTCCTGCCGCCCGAGGTCCCCGACGCCGCCTTCGCCCGGCAGCTCCGGGCCTTCGCCGGGGAGGTCCCCGCCGGGTCCTGCTACCTGGCCGCCCGGATGCTCTACCGGGGCGACGACCGGCCGCGCCTTGCGCGCCTGGCCGGCCTGGCCCGGGCCGGCGCCGTGCCCCTGGTCGCGACCAACGACGTCCGCCTGCACCATCCCGGGCGCAAGCCCCTGCTCGACCTCGTCACCTGCATCCGCGAACATTGCACCATCGACGAGGCCGGCCTCCGCCTGGAGAGCAACGCCGAGCGGCACCTCAAGCCGCCGGCTGAGATGGCACGGCTGTTCCGCGACCATCCCGAGGCCGTCGCAAGGACCCTGGAGATCGCCGAGGCCTGCCGCTTCTCCCTCGACGAGCTGAAGTACGAGTACCCCGACGAGACCACCAGCGAGGGCCGCAGCCCGCAGGAGGAGCTCGTTCACCTGACCTGGCAGGGCGCCCGGGAGCGCTATCCGCCCGAACGCTTCCCGGAGGGCGTACCCGAGAACGTACGTACGACGGTGACCCACGAGCTGGCGCTGATCGAGGACCTCGGCTACGCGCCCTACTTCCTCACCGTCTACGACCTCGTACGCTTCGCCCGGAGCCGCGGAATCCTCTGCCAGGGCCGGGGCTCCGCCGCCAATTCCTCGGTCTGCTACTGCCTCGGCGTCACCTCGGTCGATCCGGCGCGGGTCGAGCTGCTGTTCGAGCGCTTCGTCAGCGCCGAGCGCAACGAACCGCCGGACATCGATGTCGACTTCGAGCACGAGCGCCGCGAGGAGGTGATCCAGTACGTCTACGACAAGTACGGCCGGGACCGGGCCGGCCTGGCGGCGACGGTGATCTGCTACCGCAGCCGCGGCGCGATCCGCGAGGCCGGCAAGGCCATGGGGCTCTCCGCCGACACGGTCTCGGCCCTGGCCGGCACGGTCTGGGGCTGGAGCGAGCAGGCCATCGACGAGGCCCGGATCCGCGAGCTGGGCCTCGACCCCGGCGACCGCCGCCTGCGCCAGACCCTGGAACTGACCCGCGAGCTGATCGGCTTCCCCCGCCACCTCTCGCAGCACGTCGGCGGCTTCGTCATGACCCGCGGCCCGCTGTCCGAGGTGGTGCCGATCGAGAACGCCGCCATGCCGGACCGCACGGTGATCGAGTGGGACAAGGACGACCTCGACGCCCTGGGCATCCTCAAGGTCGACGTCCTGGCCCTCGGCATGCTGACCTGCCTGCGCAAGGGCTTCGACCTCATGGCGCGGCACCTCGGCCAGCACCACGACCTGGCCAGCATCCCGGCCGAGGACCCGGCGGTCTACGACATGCTCTGCAAGGCGGATTCCCTCGGCGTGTTCCAGGTCGAGAGCCGAGCCCAGATGACCATGCTGCCCCGGCTCAAGCCACGCAGCTTCTACGACCTGGTGATCGAGGTCGCGATCGTCCGCCCGGGGCCGATCCAGGGCGACATGGTCCACCCCTACCTGCGCCGCCGCAACGGCCAGGAGCCGGTCACCTATCCCTCCGAGGAGCTGGCCCAGGTCCTGGGCCGGACCCTGGGCGTGCCCCTGTTCCAGGAGCAGGCGATGAAGATCGCCATCGTCGCCGCCGGGTTCTCGCCCTCGGAGGCCGACCGCCTGCGCCGCGCCATGGCGACCTTCCGCCACGTCGGGACCATTCACACCTTCCGCGACAAGTTCATCGAGGGCATGGCCGCGCGCGGCTACGAGCGCGACTTCGCCGAGCGCTGCTTCAGGCAGATCGAGGGCTTCGGCACCTACGGCTTCCCGGAGAGCCACGCCGCCAGCTTCGCCCTGCTGGTCTACGTCTCCTCCTGGCTCAAGTGCCACCATCCGGCGGTCTTCGCCTGCGCCCTGCTGAACAGCCAGCCCATGGGCTTCTACGCCCCGGCGCAGATCGTCCGCGACGCCCGCGAGCACGGGGTCGAGGTCCGCCCGCTCGACGTCAATCTCAGCGACTGGGACTGCACCCTGGAGCCCTCGGCGGGTGCCGGCGGCTTGGCCCTGCGCCTGGGGCTCCGGCAGGCCAAGGGCCTGGCCGAGGCCGAGGGCCAGGCCCTGGTCGCGGCCCGGGGCAACGGCTACGCCGATCCCCTGCAGCTCTGGCGCCGCAGCCGGCTCAAGACCCGCGCGCTGGAGGCCCTGGCCCGGGCCGACGCCTTCCGCTCCCAGGGTCTCGACCGCCGCGCCGCGCTCTGGGCGGTCAAGGGCCTGCCCGAGGCCGCGCCCCTGCCGCTCTTCGCCGCGGCCGGGGAGGAGGAGCAGGGCGAGGAGCCGGCCGTCGCCCTGCCGGCCATGGGCCTGCCCGAGCAGGTGGTCGACGACTACCGCAGCCTGCGCCTCTCCCTGAAGGCGCATCCGGTCTCCTTCCTGCGCGAGCGGCTGGCGGCGGAGGGCGTGATCCCCAACGCCCGCCTGGCCGAGCTGGCCGACGGCGCCCGGGTCAAGGTCTCAGGCCTGGTCCTGGTCCGCCAGCGCCCGGGGACGGCCAGCGGGGTCATCTTCGCGACCCTGGAGGACGAGGGCGGGATCGCCAACACCGTCATCTGGCCCAAGGTCTTCCAGCGCTTCCGGGCCATCGTCATGGGCGCCAGCCTGGTCGCGGTCGAGGGCAAGCTGCAGAAGGAGGGCCTGGTGATCCACGTCATCGCCGACCGCCTGATCGACAAGACCGCCTGGCTCGCCGACCTGGCGACCCCGGCGCGCGACCTCTTCGATCCGCCCTACGCCCGGGCCGACGAGGTCAAGCGCCCCGGCCGCGATCCGCGGAACAGCGAGCTCGGCCGGCATCCCCGCAACCTGCGCCTGTTCCGCTCCCGGGACTTCCATTGACCGCCCGGGACCACGACACTCACCTGGAGGAGACTTGCATGACGCGTTGCAGCTGGGCCGAGAAGAACGATCTCGAGCGGGACTACCACGACCGGGAGTGGGGCCTGCCGGTCACCGACGACCGGCGCCACTTCGAGATGATCATCCTGGAGGGCGCCCAGTCCGGGCTCAGCTGGCTGACCATCCTGGCCAAGCGGGAGGGCTACCGGCGCGCCTTCGCCGGCTTCGACGCCGCCAAGGTGGCCCGCTTCAGCGACTTCAAGCAGGAGCAGATCCTCGACAACGCCGAGATCGTCCGCCACCGGGGCAAGGTCGCCGCGACGGTCAAGAACGCCAAGGGCTTCCTGGCGATCCAGGAGGAGTTCGGCTCCTTCAACGCCTACATCTGGCGCTTCGTCGACGGCCTGCCGGTCAACAACGGCTGGCGGACCACCGCCGAGGTCCCGGCGGCGACGCCGCTCTCCGAGCGGATCGGCAAGGACCTCAAGGCGCGCGGCTTCTCCTTCGTCGGCCCGACCACCGTCTATTCCTACCTCCAGGCGGTCGGGATCGTGAACGACCACCTGCACGACTGCTTCCGCTACCAGGCGGTGCTCGAGGCCCAGGCGGCCTTGGGAGTCGTGGTCTGAGCGGGGCGGCGCAATCCGCCGCCGCCCCGACGACGTATTTACCCCATGACCGAAATCATGCGTCCGACCAGGAGTGACCGCATGCTGCGCTGGGCCGTCCTACTCTCCGGCACGATCTTGCTGACCGGATGCTCCGTCTTCGGCATCCGCTCGGGCACCGAGCAGCCTTCTTACGAGGTGGTCGCGGAGCTGGGCGAAGCGGTCGAGGTGCGCCGCTACGGCCCGCGGCTGGCCGCCGAAGTCGACGTCGAGGCGAGCGACGACGGCGATGCGAGGAACGCCGCCTTCCGGATTCTCGCCGCCTACATCTTCGGTGCCAACCGCGCGCAACAGGAAATCGCCATGACCGCCCCCGTCGAGGTTTCCGCCGAGTCCGAGGGCGGAAAGATCGCGATGACCGCCCCGGTCGAGACGACGTCGGGCGAGGGCGGCCGCCTGACCATGCGTTTCTTCCTGCCGGCCGGCCTGACCGAGGCGACCGCGCCGGCTCCCGAGGATCCCCGGGTGCGGATCCTGACCGTGCCGGGCCAGACTCTGGCGGTCCGCCGCTTCACCGGCCGGCGCGGCGCGGCTGCGGTCGATACCCAGGAAATCGCCCTGCGCAAGGTTCTGAACACCACCTCCTGGCGTCCCGATGGCGAGACGATCGCCTTCTTCTACGACCCGCCCTGGACTCTCCTCTTCCTGCGCCGCAACGAGGTCGCCCTGCCTGTCGCAGAGGGCTGAAAAGCAAGATTTTTGCTCTGATGACGCCTTAGGCGGCCAAGGAAGCGCCGCCTTCCGGCACCTCAACCCGTGGTAGGAAAAAGCTTAAGGAGCGGTGCTAGCCTTCTCGGGCTATGAAGCTGCCCCTGCCGACGATCGAGAGAATCTGTATCGGCCTGATCCTGGCCGTGATCGCCCTGCGCCTCTGGCACCCCGGCGGCGAAGTCGCGCCGAACCAAGCCGCGCGGGTCGAGGCCGCGTCAAGCTGTGCCGAGGCGCCGACCGTGAGCTGCCTGCTCGCGCGGGCGCGAGAGGCTGCGGACGAGATCGAAGTCGAAAAACACCGCCGCGAGGTTGAGTGCACGATCGCGACGGCCGTCGGGCGTGCCGGCATGGCCGAGGAGGCGATCGCCATCCTAGAGGAGCCAAACATCGCTTGGCGCTGCCTTTTCAACCTGCGGGAGGTCATCTTCGATGGGTTGCGGAAAGCCGGCGACAGGCAAGCGATCAGGCAGGTTCTCTCGTCGGTCGGCCGGGACCTCGAACGCCTCGACCGCCGCTGGCTCTTCATCCTCGCCCGGAACTGGATCGAGATCGGTGAAATCGAGCGCGGATTGTCCGTCTTGGATCGGGCATTGGCGAAAGAGCAGGAAGAACGCAAGGCCTGCCTCGAAGAGCGTTCCGACAGGGGCCGATCGCACTGCAAGCGCGCGAACTACGACGCGATATCGACGCAGTCGATCGTTGCCGCGCTTTTCATTGCCGGCCGGCACTCAGAGGGCCAGAGAATCTTGGCGACCCAGGAGACGCCCGGCTGGCAGATCCAGACCCTGAAGGAGACTGCGAAGCGGGCGGTCCTCCAAGCGGACGCACGTCTGGGCGGCTGGGCTTTGCGGCGGGTCCTTACCCTGACGGCTGGGCTCTCGGACAGCGACCTGCAGCTGCTTCACCTGAAGGACGTCTACAATCTGGCCGGGGATCTTGGTCGAGAGGATATCGCTTCGAACGCGCTGCAAAGTCATCGGGCGCTGGCGGCGAGCTGGGTGTCGGCCACTCCCGCCGTCGACCCCCTGATCAGGCTTGCCAGATTGGAAGCCAAGGCGGGCCATCGTGAACGCGCTCGCAACACCCTCCGACAGGCTTTCGACATCGCCGTCGGGTTGCCGCGGAGCCCGGACCGCCGGCCGCCTGGCATCGGAGGAGTTCGCGGGTTCGCGCCTTTGCTGTTGCAGGACGAAGATCCGGAGCCGCCCGACTTGCCACCCCTGCCGCGAAACCCCAGACGGGAAGCGCTGGGAGAAATCGCATCGGAGCTGGGCCGACAGGGCTTCCTGGAGGATCTGCGCGAGGTCCTCGCTGCCTACGCAGAAGAAGTCCACAGCCTCGAGCACCCGCTTCATCGGGCCGAAACCCTGGTCTACCTTGCCGCCAAGACCAGACGCTTGAGCGAGGCCCGTGCCAGAGAGCTCCTGCTCGAAGCCAAGGCCTTCATCGATGGACAAGCGAGCCAGGAAAAACGCCGTCAGGCTGTCGAGGACCTGGCGTCCTCCGTCTACGGGAGCTTCGGGTTCGAAACCATGGAAGAGATCTTCGGCCAAGACATAGCGCAGCAGCATCAAGGCAAACGGTTCTTCTGGCCCGGGCTTAAGGCCGTCAGGGACGGGCGTTACGCGGAAGCGCTCGACCATGCCGAGCGGCTGACCGATATCTTGGAGAGATTCCGGGTTGCCTCCAGGGCTTTCGTGAAGCTGAGTGCCGGTGTCCAAGGTGTCGAGCAAAGGTCATTGCTCGACCGCGCGACCGAAGTAATGCAAGAAGCGATCCGCCAGGCCGAGGCCAGCGACGACCGCTACGCTCGCGCTTTGAGCCTGGCCTCCTTCGCTTACGACTTGGCAGAGGCGCAGTAGCTCCGCCCCGATCGTGAGCCTTTCGCGGACTTCTGGGCGCCAGCTCCGACGGTCGCCGTCCGGAATTCCAATGCGGACGGCCCTTCCACCGGATCGGGGCAAGCTTTAGATTGTCGGAGTCCCTGCGGCTCACAGAGGTCCGAAGGCCCCGACCATGCTCATCGATCCTGCACTCGCCGAGGTCTCGCCCCTGCGGCAGGCCTTGCGCGCCGCCTATCACGCCGACGAGACCGAGGTCGTCGAGGCCTTGCTGGCCGAGGCCGAGCTGCCGGCGCCGGCGCGCAGACGAGTCGAGGAGCGCGCGACCCAGCTGGTCGACGAGGTGCGCCGGCGACGCCTGGGCCAGGGCGGCATCGACGCCTTCATGAACGAATACGAGCTGTCCAGCCGCGAGGGCGTGGTCCTGATGTGCCTGGCCGAGGCCCTGCTGCGGGTGCCCGACGCCGACACCGCCGACCGGCTGATCAAGGACAAGCTCGCTGAGGCCGACTGGCAGGCCCACCTCGGGCAGAGCGAGTCGCTCTTCGTCAACGCCTCGACCTGGGCCCTGATGCTGACCGGCCGGGTGATCCGCCTGGACCAGGGCCAGACCGACGACCTCGCCGACGTGCTGCGCCGGGTCGTGGCGCGCAGCGGCGAGCCCGTGATCCGCGGCGCGGTGACCCAGGCCATGCGCATCCTGGGCCGGCAGTTCGTCATGGGCCGGACCATCGAGGAGGCCCTGGAGCGCGCCAAGCCGCTGGAGGCCAAGGGCTACACCTACTCCTACGACATGCTGGGCGAGGCCGCCTACACCCTGGCCGACGCCGAGCGCTACTTCGCATCCTACCGCAGCGCCATCGCCGCCATTGGCAAGGCCGCCCAGGGCAAGGGGCCGATCCTGGCGCCCGGAATCTCGGTCAAGCTCTCGGCCCTGCACCCGCGCTACCTCTTCGCCCAGCGCGACCGGGTCATGGCGGAGCTGGTGCCGCGCCTGAAGCGGCTCGCCGCCGACGCCAAGGCGGCCGACATTGGCCTCACCGTCGACGCCGAGGAGGCCGACCGCCTGGACATTTCCCTCGACGTCATCGAGGCGGTCTCGGTCGATCCGGAGCTGGCCGGCTGGAACGGCTTCGGCCTGGCGGTGCAGGCCTACCTGAAGCGGGGCGCCCCGCTGATCGACTGGTTGGCCGAGATGGCGCATCGGCACGAGCGCCGTCTCATGGTGCGCCTGGTCAAGGGCGCCTACTGGGACACCGAGGTCAAGCGCGCCCAGGAGCAGGGCCTGGCCGGCTATCCAGTCTTCACCAGCAAGGCCTCGACCGACGTCTCCTACCTGGCCTGCGCCAAGAAGCTGCTGGCCGACCCCGAGGCCTTCTACCCCCAGTTCGCCACCCACAACGCGCACAGCCTGGCCACCGTCATGGAGCGGGCCGGCAACAGCGCCGACTACGAGTTCCAGCGCCTCCACGGCATGGGCGAGGCGCTCTACGAGCAGGTCGTGGAGGAGAGCCAGCTGGGCGTGCCCTGCCGCATCTACGCCCCGGTCGGCAGCCACGAGGACCTGCTGGCCTACCTGGTCCGCCGCCTGCTGGAGAACGGCGCCAACACCTCCTTCGTCAACCGCATCCAGGACGAGAAGCTGCCGATCGCCGAGATCGTCGCCGATCCGATCGCCAAGGTCCGCGGCTGGGACAGGATCCCCCATCCCAACATCCCTCTGCCGGCAGACCTTTACGGCGCGGCGCGGCGCAATTCGCGCGGCCTCGATCTCTCCGACGTGCCGGCCCTGGCGGCGCTGGGCACGGCGGCGGCGAAGGCGGCGGCCCAGCCCTGGCAGGCCGGGCCCATCGTCGGCGGGCAGGAGCGCCACGGCGCCGCCCGGGACCTCCACAACCCGGCCGACCGCCGTCAGGTCGTGGGCGAGGTGACCGAGGCCTCGGAAGCCGACATCGAGCGGGCCCTGGCCCTGGCCGCCGAAGCGGCGCCGGCCTGGGACGCCGCCCCGGCCGAGGCCCGCGCGGCCTGCCTGGACCGCGCAGCCGATCTCTACGAGGCGAAGACCGCCGAGTTGGTCGCGCTCTGCATCCGCGAGGCGGGCAAGACGGTCAACGACGCCATCGCCGAGATCCGCGAGGCGGTCGACTTCTGCCGCTACTACGCGCTCAAGGCGCGCGAGGACTTCGCCGCCCCCCTGGCCCTGCCGGGGCCGACCGGGGAGCGCGACGAGCTGGCGCTGCACGGCCGCGGCACCTTCCTTTGCATCTCGCCCTGGAACTTCCCGCTGGCGATCTTCACCGGCCAGGTGACCGCGGCCCTGGCCGCCGGCAACGCGGTGATCGCCAAGCCGGCCGAGCAGACCCCGCTGATCGCCGCCGCCGCCGTGCGCCTGCTGCACGAGGCCGGCGTGCCGGGCGAGGTCCTGCACCTGCTGCCGGGCGACGGCCCCAAGGTCGGCGCGCCCCTGGTCGCCGACCCGCGCATCTCGGGCGTCGCCTTCACCGGCTCGACCGAGGTCGCGCGCCTGATCAACCAGGCCCTGGCCGCGCGCGAGGGCCCGATCGTCCCGCTGATCGCCGAGACCGGCGGCCAGAACGCCATGATCGTCGACTCCACGGCCCTGCCCGAGCAGGTGACCCGCGACGTCATCGCCTCGGCCTTCCAGAGCGCCGGCCAGCGCTGCTCGGCGCTGCGGGTGCTTTTCCTGCAGGACAGCGTCGCCGACCGGATGCTGGAGATGATCTCCGGCGCGCTCCACGAGCTGAAGGTCGGCGACCCGGCCTGGCTCGCGACCGACATCGGCCCGGTGATCGATGGCGAGGCCCAGGCCATGCTCCAGGCCCACGTCAAGCGCATGACCCAGGAGGGCCGTCTGGTCGCCGAGGCGCGCCTCGGCGAGGACTGCGCGGCCGGCACCTTCGTCGCCCCCGCGGCCTTCGAGATCGACGCGCTCAGCCGCCTGCAGCGCGAAGTCTTCGGGCCGATCCTGCACGTGATCCGCTATCCCTCGGACGGCCTGGACCGGGTGATCGAGGCGATCAACGGCACCGGCTATGGCCTGACCCTGGGCATCCACAGCCGGATCGACACGACGGTCGACTACATCCACCGCCGCCTCAGGGTCGGCAACGCCTACGTCAACCGCAACATCATCGGCGCGGTGGTCGGCGTGCAGCCCTTCGGCGGCGAGGGCCTCTCCGGCACCGGCCCCAAGGCCGGCGGCCCGCACTACCTGCACCGCTTCGCCACCGAACGCACCCTCAGCGTCGACACCACCGCCGCCGGCGGCAACGCCTCCCTGATGTCGCTGGAGGAACTGCCGCGCTGACGTGCGTCCAGCCCTTCGAGGACCACCCGAACCCGAAGGCGGTACGGAGCCTGGCGGCGCGCTTCGCGACCGGCTGTCCGGCGACGATCTGCGGATCGGCGGCGCTGGGAGAGGCAAAGGGGCGGCCCCTCAGATCGAGCAGCACCCTCGGTCAGGCCCGCAAGCGCACACCGGGGCCGCCTCCGTCGGGATCGATGAAGGCGATGCCGGCGCCTTCGAGGGCCACGCGGATGGCGGCGAGGTTTTCGCTGGTCGGCGTCCGTGTGGCGCGCTCGTAGTCGGCGAGCGTCGACCGGCCAAGGCCGGCGGCGCGGGCCAGCTCTGTCTGGGACAGCTTCAGGACCGCGCGGGCGGCCCGGCACTGCTCCGGCGAGATCGCCGCCACCGTGCCACCGTGCGCCGGGATGAACTCGGCCCCGCCCTCTTCCAGGCCGGGGCGGCCGGTCCGGTATTGATCAGGTGAGATCGCCGCGTCCTTCGCTCCCTCGACGTTCGGCCCTTTGCGTAACCTCGCGCCCGGCCCGCCGCCGTTGGCAGCGATGAACGCGACCCCGGCGGACTGCAGGGCGGTGCGGATCGCCAGCAGGTTGTTGTAGGTCGGGATTCGGGCGCTCCGTTCGAAATCTGCGATCGTCGACTGTGCGACATGGGCCGACCTGGCGACTTGCGATTGAGAGAGGTTGAGCAGACCTCTGGCGCCCCGACATTGATCGGCGGTTATGGGCAAATCATTTGGTGTCATATTAAATGATTGACTAGACGGGTTCGATCAGTCATCCTATTTGATATTAAATAATTTGTCGGACGGCCTCAACATTCGGCCGGGCGACAAGGACGCGGTGTCGACGGGCCTTCGCGCAGCCCTTGTGCGCCGGAACACAATACAGTCTGTGAGAGTCCGGTCATGGCGGAACCGACCTTTGGCAAGAAACTTCCCCGACGTTCCTTGCTGGCCGGCGGCGCGGCCGCCTCAGGCATATCCGCCGTCGGAGCCTTCCCAGGCCTTGCCACGGGCGCCGATGATGACGCCCGGATCGCTGCCCTTGCCGTTCGCTATCGTCGGGCCAATGCCGCCCTGATCGACTGGATCGACGCGACGGAACGGCGGTGCGGGCCTTTGGCCTACCAGAATCGGCCCGAATACCGGGGCCGCTACGACGAACTTGCCGCGCTCGAGCGGCTTGCCACCGAGGCCTTGGCGCGGGCCCGTCCCGGCGGCCTCGAGGGCCTCGTCCTCAAGCTGCGCCCCGCATTCTATTGCGACACCCTTTACGACGCAGAACCGGACTGCCACGCCGAAATCCTGATCGCCGCCCTCCACGATTTGGAACGACTGGCCGGATACGTCGAGCCCGCCGCGGACACGGGCGTTGGCGCGCGGTGACGAACGGCGGGTCTTCCAGCTGCGGAGAGGGCAGATATCTTGGTTCCGGGCTTTGAATGTGGGCCGCAATCATGACCACGCCAGCGCAGATCGAGATTCGTCATTTCCGTTCCTCAGACGTCGAGTCCTTGCGGCAGCTGATTTGCCAAACAATTGATGTCAGCTATTCAGAGGCCACCCGCCTCGCGCCGTGGCGTTCTTCAAGGAGTTTCACGCCGAAGAGAAGATCATGGAGCGAGGTCGGGTCGGAACCGTTCTCGTTGCGGCGCGGTCCGGCGAACTCATCGCAACAGGAAGCCTGGTCGATCGCGAGATATTCGCGGTCTTTGTCCATCCGAAGCACCAGCAAGCGGGGCTCGGCAAGGCTCTGATGAAAGCCTTGGAGGACCAGGCAAGGGCAAGCGGCGCGAGGTAATCCCCGCTCAGCGTTTCGCTGCCATCCAGGAGGTTCTACCAAGGCCTCGGATACGAGATCGTCCAGGCGTGCTCGAAGGATCTTGGCGACGGGCAACACCTGGACTTCTGGCAGGCCAGGAAGCGGCTCGTCCCTCCCAAACGATGAGAGGTCAATCCGACTAGAGGCCGCCGGCGTCCAGCCACCGGGGCCGGAGGTCACCCAACGCAATCGCGTCGAACCGATCCGCGCTCTACGACGAGTTTCCGACCGATCGACGCTTCCGCCGAGCTGCTAGGCGCCGCAACCGGCGCGCGTTAACATCCTTTGGGGCTTATGCAGGGCCGCCGCTGCGTCGCCGGAACGTTGCCGAATGCAACCGCCAAAGGCGGCCGGTCACGTCCGAGCGCTTGACCGATGGGAGCACGATGAAGCACAGAATCATCCTGACCGTCGGGATCGGATCTGGCGCCTTGATCTGGCTGTTCGGTCTTGCGAATGGGTACTTCGCCGATCCGGCCCCGCTTCCGTTCGGGATCTTCTACCCCTTCTTACTCCTTTCAATCGCCGCGATTTCCGTCTCGGTTTCGATCGGCTATTGCGTTCGGCTGATCTTTGTCAGGAAAACCAAACGGAACGTTGCGCTTGCCAAGCAGGCCGAAAGCCATCGTATGCCACAGGGATACGAGTGCTTCTACCTGTCTTTGGCAGTCCGGTTCCATGACTGGACGGTAGTTCCGATGCGCGCTGCCGGGCTGAAGCTGGATTCTTCCGCAGCCCGCCCGTGTTATTGTTTTTCAGCAAAAAGCTGGGGACGTCGAGAGGGTGCCGACTGGGATTGTCGGTGAGCGCTACGTCGGGAGGCAAGCCATGGATATCCAGGTCAGACGCTTAACGGAGGACGACGCCGAAGGGTTCCGCGAGATCCGTCTGGAGGCGCTCAAAAGTCATCCCGAGTCCTTTCAGTCCACCTACGAGAGTGCTGCGGAGCTGCCTCTGGACGCCTTCGCACAACGTCTGCGCCGGTACGCGCTGTTCGGTGGCTTCATCGGCGACGAACTCTACGGCTTCGTCGGCTTCTTTCCGCTCAGAAACCCGAAGATCAGCCACAAGGGCATCATGTGGGGCATGTTCGTCAAGGAAGATGCCAGGGGCACCGGCCTGGCCGAGGCGATGGTCGGGGCCGTCTTGGACCACGCGCAGGGCACGGTCGAGCAGGTCCTTCTTTCCGTCATCGTGGAGAACAAGCGCGCCAGGCGCTTCTACGAGAAGATGGGCTTTGAACCTTTCGGGCTCGAACGCCGCGCGCTCAAGATCGATGGGCGCTACTATGATGAGGAGTTCCGCGTCAAGTATCTCGGTGAAGACTGAGCGCACAGCGGCGACACCGTCGTCGCGAACGTGAGCCCGTGACTTGACCGATCCGGGCTGGCGCGGAAGATCGGTGCTCGGACGCAGACGTCGATCACCATCGAGTTGGTCATGTCGAAGTCTTCGCCGGCGAGCCGGCGCAGGGCGTGTCCGCTGATGTTTTTCGGATAGCTGTCCTCGAGGTCGAGTCCCCGCTACGCCCCCGGCCAGACCGCGCCGAGGCCGTCGAGGATGAACTGGACCGCCAGGGCGGCCATGATGATGCCGAAGACCCGGGTCAGCACGTTGATGCCGGTCTGGCCGAGGACGCGCAACAGGCGGACGGTCGCCAGAAGGCAGAGCAAGGTGATGGCGAGGACCGCCAGCATCACCGCCAGGATGGCGCCCTGGGCGGCGAGCTGGTCCTGGGCCGCGCCCATCAGAAGGACGATCGAGGTCAGGGCGCCGGGCCCGGCGATCAGCGGGATGGCCAGGGGGAAGACCGAGACGTCGGCGCGCTGCATGCCCTCCTCGGCCTCGCCCGGCGTGGTCTCGCGCAGGCCCGAGTGGCGCACCATCACCATGTCGATCGAGAGCAAGAGCAGGAGCAGGCCGCCGGCGATCTGGAAGGCCGGCAGGCCGATGCCCATGGCGGTCAGGAGAAGCTGCCCGCCGAGGGCGAAGGCGACCAGGATGACCGCGGCGATGACGACGCCCTTGACCGCGATCTGGCGGCGCTGCGGCGCGGTGTCCCTGGGGGTGATCGAGGCGAAGATCGGGGCGATCCCGATCGGGTCGATGACCACGAAAAGCGTGACGAAGGCGGTGACCAGGGTCTCGACCATGGCGGCCATGATACAGAAAAGACGAAGGCCGAAAAGAAAACGGCCGGGCAGTGCCCGGCCGTTTCCGTCTCGCCTGTGACCTCTGGGGTCGCCTTTTTTTGTTCAGGCCGCCGCCGAGTTGTGGGGCTCGGGCTGGCGGAAGCGCTCCTCGGCGATGCGGTCGGCCGCCTCGCCGGTCGGGATGTTCTCGGCCTCGGCGCGCCGGAAGATCTCCAGCAGGGTGTCGTGGATCTCGGCGACGTGGGCGAAGGCCTTGTCCTTGTCGTAGTCGCGGCCCTCGTGGCTGATGTCGATGACGCCGCCGGCGTTGATCACGTAGTCCGGGGCGTAGAGCACGCCGCGCTGCTTGAGGATCTCGCCGTGGCGCGGCTCGTGGAGCTGGTTGTTGGCCGAGCCGGCGACCACCTTGGCCTTGAGGAACGCCAGGGTGTCGTCGTTGATCACCGCGCCCAGGGCGCAGGGCGCGAAGACGTCGCAGTCGGCCGCGTAGATCTCCTCCGGAGCGACCCGCTCGGCGCCGAACTCGGATACGGCGGTCTGGACCGCGGCCTCGTTGATGTCGGTGACGACCAGGCGGGCACCGTCCTCGGCCAAGTGCTTGCAGAGGTAGTAGCCGACATGCCCCAGGCCCTGGACCGCGACGGTCAGGCCGTCGAGCTCGTTCTGGCCCAGCCTGTGCTGCACCGCGGCGCGCAGGCCCATGTAGACGCCGTAGGCGGTGGCCGGCGAGGGATCGCCCGCGCCGCCCGCCGTGGTGCCGGCGACGTGACGGGTCTCCTGCTGCATGAGCTCGACGTCGGGCACCGAGATGCCGACGTCCTCGGCGACGATGTAGCGCCCGGCCAGGCGCTGTACGGCGCGGCCCATGGCGCGGAACAGCGCCGGCGACTTGTCGAGGCGCGGATCGCCGATGATCACCGACTTGCCGCCGCCGTAGGGCAGCTTGGCCAGCGCCGACTTGTAGGTCATGCCGCGCGACAGGCGCAGCACGTCGGTCACCGCCTCCGCCTCGCTGGCATAGGGCCACATGCGGCAGCCGCCGAGCGAGGGGCCGCGGTTGGTGTTGTGGATCGCGATGATGGCTTTCAGGCCGCTGGCCTCGTCGTGGCAGAAGACGACCTGCTCGTGGTTGTCGAAATCGGGTGAGCTGAAAACGGACATGTTCAATTCCCTGTTCGCGCCGGCTGCTATGGCCCCTGGTAAGGATCTTGGGAATCGCAATTAATTACGCAATGGCAATCACTTACAATTGCTTAAAAAGCCAGATGATTAGCGGCTACAGAGGGCAGTTGTCAGGATCGGTCCATTTGTCGGGACTTGCTGAAATTTTCTTCTCCGGAAGAAATCGACCGAAAAGGCCTCCGGGCAGAATCGGTCATCCGGCACCGCTGTCCTTAACCGAGCGGGGTGTGATTGAAGTCCGCCATCGCCCCGAGCTTCGCCGGCCCGCCCAGCGCTTCGATCCGCCGTTTCTGGTCCGCGAAGGCGCGGGCGTTGACGGCCTCGGGGTCGAGAACGCCGCGCAGCCGCGCCTCGCAGTCCCGGCGCGTGGCTTCACGAGCCGAATCCAAGCCCAGGTCGACCAGTTCCTCGGGGTCCTCGGCCAGGTTGAAGAGCTGCGGTGGGTGGCCGACGTAGTGGACGTACTTCCAGTCTCCCAGCCGCAGCATGAAGAAGCCGGCGATCGAGCCGCCGTCGTGGTATTCGCTGATCACCGTGCGCTCGGGCCGTGCGCCCCGGGCCAGCGCGAAGAGGCTGCGGGCGTGGGGCGCCTCGGCCTCGTCCGCCGCGACGCCGACCGCTTCCAGGATCGTGGGATGGAGGTCGATCAGGGAGGCCGGTGTGTCGACGGCCGCGCCCGCGGGGACGCCCTCGCCGGCCAGGATCAGGGGGATCGCCGCCGACTCCTCGTACATCACCGATTTCGTCCAGAAGCCGTGCTTGCCCAGCATCTCGCCGTGGTCCGTGGCGTAGACGACGCGGGTGCGCCCGCCATGGCCGCCGGCGTCCAGGGCCTCGAGGACCCGGCCGACGTTGTGGTCGAGGAAGGAGCAGAGGCCGTAGTAGGCCCGGCGGGCGGTCTGGCGCCCTGCCGGGTCGAAATGATCGTCGTAGTCGAAGAAGCCCCGCAGCGCCTTCAGGACCGGATGGTTGGGCGGCCCGCCGTCGTGGGGCGCCGGGATCGGGGTTCCCTCGTAGAGCCGGAAGAAGGGCTCCGGCGCGATCAGCGGATAGTGCGGGCTGACGAAGGAGACGAAGAGGACCCAGGGCTTGTCGTCCGCCGAGTCCCTGGCGCGCAGCCAGTCGCAGGCGGCCGCGCAGACGGCTTCGTCGTAGCGCGTGTAGCGGGTCCAGCCCGCGCCGACCTCCGCGGCGAGCTCCCGCGCCGCCTCGAAGCGGGGCAAAGGCGCGCGGAGCAGGCCCTTGGTCCAGCCGATCCCGTCGGCCACGTGGAGCGGCAGGATCTCTTCGGAAAAGCCGTTGGAATCCGTGGAGCTCCGGTAGTGCAGCTTGCCGATGGAGACGACCTCGTGGCCGGCATCGATCAGGCGGTGGCCCCAGCCGGGCAGCTGGCCGTGATAGGGCTCGGCGCTGCTCCAGCAGCCGGTCTCGTGCGGATAGCGCCCGGTGGCCAGGCTGGCCCGCGCCGGCACGCAGATCGGCGAGGGCGTATAGGCCTGGGTGAAGCGGGTGCCACGCGCGGCCAGGCGGTCCAGGTTGGGCGTCTCGATGAGCGCATTGCCATAGCAGCCCAGGGCGCCCCTGGCGTGCTCGTCCGACAGGATGACGAGGAGGTTGTCCGGTTTCACGGCGCCGCCCCGGTCAGTCGAGCCGCCCCTCCAGCGCGTTCTCCATCATGCCGCGCAGGGTCGGGGGGTCGAGGGGGACCGGGTTGGTCGGCGCGGTCGGGTCGGACGCTGCCATCTCCGCGATCTCGTCGATCCGGTCGTCGCCGACGCCGATCTCGCGCAGGCTGTGCGGAATCGAGAGCGCGCTGCGCAGGCCGAGGATCCAGCCCTGCACCGCCGCGAAGGAGGGCTGCGGCAGGCCGAGCCAGGCCGCCAAGCGGCCAATCTTGTCCTCCACGGCTGGCCGGTTGAAGGCCAGGACGTAGGGCATGACCACGGCGTTGGTCAGGCCGTGATGGGTGTCGTAGATCGCGCCGATCGGATGGGACAGGGCGTGGATCGCGCCCAGGCCCTTCTGGAAGGCGGTCGCGCCCATCGAGGCGGCGGCGAGCATGTGGGCCCGGGCGGCCAGGTTGCCGCCGTCCTCGACCGCTGTCGGCAGCCAGTCCTTGACCAGGCGCAGGCCCTCGACGGCGATGCCTTCGGCCATGGGATGGAACCCGGGTGCGCAGTAGGCCTCCAGGCAATGGGCCAGGGCGTCCATGCCGGTCGCCGCGGTGATCTGCGCGGGCAGCCCGAGGGTGAGTTCGGGATCGGAGATCACGATGCCGGGCAGGATCTTGGGGTGGAAGATGATCCGCTTGCTGTGGGTCTCCTCCTGCAGGATCACCGAGGCGCGGCCGACCTCGGAGCCGGTGCCCGCCGTGGTCGGCACCGCGACGATGGGGGCGATGCCCTTGGGGTCGGCCCGCTTCCAGTTGCCGCCGCCGTCCTCGAAGTCCCAGATCGGCCGGTCCTGTCCGGCCATGAAGGCGATGGCCTTGGCGGCGTCGAGCCCGCTGCCGCCGCCGAAGGCGATCACCCCGTCGTGCCCGCCCTCGCGAAAGACGGCGACGCCGTCCTCGACGTTGCGGCCGACCGGATTTGCCTTCACCTCGCTGAAGACCGCGGTCGGCAGGCCCGCCGCGTCGTTGGCGGCGACCGCCTCGGTGACCATCGGCAGCGCGGCCAGGCCGGGATCGGTGACCAGCAACGGCCGGGACATCCCAAGGCTCTTGCAGGCGCGCGGCAGCTCGGCGATGCGGCCGGGGCCGAAGCGGACCTGGGTCGGATAGCTCCAGGTGCCGTTCAGGGACTTGGGATCGATCTGCATGCCGGGGCTTTTCCTCTAGACGGCGGTGCGCAGGTGGAAGGACTTGGGCCGGGTCAGCTGCTCGTAGCCGACCTGGGAGAGGGTGCAGCCGCGACCCGAATCCTTGACCCCGGTCCAGGCCAGGGCCGGGTCGAGATAGTCGCAGCGGTTCATGAACCAGGTGCCGGTCTCGACCCGGTCGCCGATTGCCAGGGCGGCCTGCTCGTCGGTGGTCCAGATCGAGGCGGTGAGGCCGAAGTCGGAATCGTTCATCCGCTCGACGGCCTCCGCGTCGGAGGCGACCTTCATGATGCCGACCACGGGGCCGAAGCTCTCCTCACGCATGATCCGCATGGCGTGGTCGACCTCGACCAGGACCTGCGGCGCGAGATAGGGCGAGCCTTCGCGGTCGGCCGGGAACTCGGAGGGATCGATCAGGGCACGGGCGCCCTCGGCGACGGCCTCGGCGACCTGGCCGCGGACGAAGTCGGCAGCCTTGGCGCGGACCATAGGCCCCAGGTTGGTGTCCGGATGCAGCGGGTTGCCGAGCTTGTAGGACCGGGCCGCCTCGACGAAGCCCTCGACGAAGGCGTCGTAGAGGCCCTCCTGCACGTAGATGCGCTCGATCCCGCAGCAGGACTGCCCGGCGTTGAAGACCACGCCGTCGACCAGGTTCTCGACCGCGTGCTTGAGCACGGCGTCGGCGCGGACGTAGGCCGGGTCCTTGCCGCCGAGCTCCAGGCCGACTCCGATGAAGCGCCTGGCGGCGGCCGCCTGCACGGCGTGGCCGCCGGGCACCGAGCCGGTGAAGGCGACGAAGTCGACGGCGTCCTGGCCGATGACCTCGGCGGTCGCCGCGTGGCTCAGGTGCAGGAACTGGAAGACGCCTTCCGGCAGCCCGGCCGCCGCGAAGGCCTCGGCGTAGCGCTCGGCGCAGAGCGGGGTCTGGGCCGAGGCCTTGAGGATCACCGCGTTGCCCGCCATCAGCGCCGGGACGACCGTATTGACCGAGGTCAGGTAGGGATAGTTCCAGGGCGCTATGACGAAGACCACGCCCAGGGGATCGCGCCGGATGAAGCGGGTGAAGCCTGCCTTGGGCGCGACCGCGAGGTCGGCCAGGTGGCGCGGCGCGATCTCGATCATGTGCCGGGCCCGCTCCTCGAAGCCGTGGATCTCGCCCGGCGTATGGCTGATGGGCCGGCCCATCTGATGGGTGATCTCCTCGGCGATGGCTGCGCCCCGGGCGACGAAGGCGTCGACCGCCTCTTCGAGCAGGGCCTGGCGCTCGGCCAGCGGTCTGCGGCGCCAAGCCTCCTGGGCCCGGCGGGCGCGCAGGACGGTCTCGATGACCTCGGCCTCGCCGGCCAGCTCCCGCTCGACATAGACGCTGCCGTCGATCGGCGTGATGCACTGCAGTCTCTCGGTCATGCCGATTTTCCTATCTTGGAGGCGGCGCCATCCTCATGCTTCGACAGGCTCAGTACCAGGCAGGTCTTTCACCTCGTCCTGAGCTCGTCGAAGGGCGAGGTCGGGACCAAGCCCTAGGACCGCTCGAAGCCGCGCTGCAGCTCCCAGCTGGTGACGCGGCGGTCGTATTCGAACTGCTCCCATTCGGCGGTGTGGACGTAGTGGTCGACGACCTCGTCGCCGAAGGCGGCGCGCAGCATCTTGGACTTCTTCATCAGCGCGGTCGCCTCGCGCAGGGTCTTGGGCACCTCGCGCAAGCGCTTGCCATAGTAGGCGTCGCCCTTGAAGGGCGCTTCCAGCTCCAGCTTCTCCTCGATGCCGGCCAGGCCCGCGGCCAGCAAGGCCGCGAAGGCGAGATGGGGGTTGAGGTCGGCGCCGCCGACCCGGCATTCGATGCGGATCGACTTGCTGTTCTCGGCGCAGAGGCGGAAGCCGGCGGTGCGGTTGTCGCGGCTCCAGATCGCCTTGGTTGGGGCGAAGGTCCCGACCTGGAAGCGCTTGTAGGAGTTGATGAAGGGCGCCAGGAAGTAAGTGATCTCGCGGGCGTACTTGAGCTGCCCGGCCAGGTACTGGCGCATCAGCGTCGACATGCCGAACTCGGCCTTGGGATCGTGGAACAGGGCCTTCTTGCCGGCCTTGTCCCAGAGCGAATCGTGGATGTGGCAGGAGTTGCCGGCCAGGTCGTAGTGCCACTTGGCCATAAAGGTCACGGCCTTGCCCTGCAGGTGAGCGATCTCCTTGATGCCGTTCTTGAGGATCGCGTGGCGGTCGGCCATGTCCAGGGGATCGGCGTAGCGGACGTTGATCTCCTCCTGGCCCGGGCCCCACTCGCCCTTGGAGTTCTCGACTGGGATGCCGGCGCCCTGCAGGCCGGTGCGGATCGCCCGCATGACGCCCTCTTCCTTGGTTGTCTGGAGGATGTGGTAGTCCTCGATGTAGGTGCCGGCCGTCGCCAGCTCGGCGTAGTGCTTGGCCCGGGCGCTCTCGTAGGTCTCGTCGAAGAGGTAGAACTCCAGCTCCGAGGCGAAGAAGGCGCGCATCTTCATCGCGTCCAGGCGCGCCGTCTGGCGCTTCAGGATCGCCCGCGGCGAGACCGAGACGTCTTCGTGATGGTGGTGATCGAGCACGTCGCAGAGCACCAGGGCCGTGCCCTCAAGCCAGGGGATCCGGCGCAGGGTCGAGAGGTCCGGCTTGAGCACGAAGTCGCCGTAGCCCTTCTCCCAGTTGGTCAGGGCGTAGCCGGGCACCGGCTCCATGTCGATGTCGTTGGCCAGCAGGTAGTCGCAGCCGTGGGTCTCGCCGTGGGCCTCCTCGGCGAAGTACTCCGCCTGGAAGCGCTTGCCGACCAGGCGGCCGAACATGTCGACCATGCAGACCAGCACGGTGTCGATCTCGCCGCCGGCGACGGCCTTCTTCAGTTCGTCGAGGGTGATGTTGCCAGACACGGAGCGCCCCTTGTCGATGGGGATGGGAAGGCGGAACGGCCGCCGGAAGACGGCTGCCCCCGGGGAAGCGTTCCCCGGGGGTGCCGATAGAAGCGCCGGTCAGGAGTAGCGGTAGGGCTTGCCCGCTTCGGCCATGACCGCGGCGTATTCCTTGAAGATCTTGATCACCTTGGCGCTGCGCTCGCTCTTGGCGGCGATCTCGTCCCAGAACTTCAGGGCCTCGTCCTCGACCTTCTTCCACTCCTCGTCGGGAATCGTGGTCAGCTTCAGCTTGGTGCCCTTGGTCCGCAGGTGCGCCTCGCCGCCCCAGTACCAGTGCTGTCGGTAGTAGTGCGAGGAGTCCATGCAGAGCCGGAACAGCTCCTGCAGGTGCGGGGGCAAGGCCTCCCACTTCTCGGTGTTGGCGAAGTAGGAGCCGCACCAGGCGCCGGAGATGTTGTTGGTCAGGAAGTAGTTGGTCACGTCCGCCCAGCCGACGGTGTAGTCCTCGGTGATGCCCGACCAGGCGATGCCGTCGAGTTCGCCGGTCTGCACGGCGACCTCGATGTCCTCCCAGGGCAGGGTCACCGGCACGACGCCGAAGCGGCTGAGGAACTTGCCGGCGGTCGGAAAGGTGAAGACCCGCTTGCCCTTGAGGTCCTCCAGGCTGCGGATCGGCTCGACCGTGTTGAAGTGGCAGGGATCCCAGGCGCCGGCGCTGAGCCAGGTGACGTTCTCGACCTCGCCGTAGGCCTCCTCCCAGATCTCCTTCAGGCCGTACTGGTTGAACAGCACGGGCACGTCCAGGGAATAGCGGGTGGCGAAGGGGAAGTAGCCGCCGAAGACCGATACGTCGACTGGCGCCGCGATGGAATCGTCGTCGCTCTGCACCGCGTCGATGGTGCCGCGCTGCATGGCGCGGAACAGCTCGCCGGTCGGCACCAGCTGGTCGGCGAAGTAGAGCTCGATCTCCATCTGGCCGTTGGCGACCTTGTTGAAGGAGTCGATCGAAGGCTTGATGACGTGCTCGGCCAGGGCCGCGCCGGCATAGGTCTGGAGGCGCCACTTGATGGTCTTGCCCGACTGCGCATGCACGGCGGGTGCAGCCAGGGTGGCGGCGCCCGCGGCGGCGGCCGTCGCGGCCCCCGCGGTCTTCAGGAATTCACGTCTGTTGGTCATGTTTCTTTTCTCCCTGTCGGTGTCGTGTTTGGAATTGAACCACATTCCACGGCGCCCTTCCGCACTAGCGTTGCTTGTCGTAGTGCCACTCGGGCAGCCAGAGCGCGATATCGGGGAAGATCGTCACCAGGGCCAGGCCCAAGGTCATGACCAGCACGAAGGGCAGGATCGAGCGGTAGATGTCGGCCAGGGTCACCTCGGGCGGCGCCATGGCCCGCATCAGGAACAGATTGTAGCCGAAGGGCGGCGTCATGTAGGCGATCTGGCAGGTGATGGTGTAGAGCACGCCGTACCAGATCAGGTCGAAGCCGAGCGCCCCGACCAGGGGCACGTAGAGGGGGGCGACGATCACCAGCATGGCCGTGTCGTCCAGGAACATGCCCATCAGGATGTAGGAGAGCTGCATCATGATGAGAATCTGCCAGGGCCCCAGGCCGAGCTGGCCGACGAAGAAGGCCTCGATCGCCTTGACCGCGCCCAGGCCGTCGAAGACCGCGCCGAAGCAGAGGGCGGCCAGGATGATCCACATGAACATGCAGCTGACGCCCAGGGTCTTGCGGGTCGTGTCGTGGATCACCTGCCGGGTCAGCCGGCCGCGGAACAGGGCGGCGAGGGTCGCGGCCACGGCGCCGACGGCCGAGCTCTCGACCAGGCTGGTGACGCCCATCAGGAACAGCCCGGTCATGCAGAAGAAGATCAGCAGCGGCGTGATGCCGGCCTGCAGCAGCCGGAACCTCTCTCCCCAGCTCACCCGGCGCTCCGCCTCGGGCAGGGGCGGCCCCAGGTGGGGCTGCAGCCGGCAGCGGACGACGATGTAGAGGATGAAGAGGCCGGCCATCAGCAGCCCCGGGAAGACGCCGGCGAGCCAGAGCTGGCCGATCGGCTGGCGCGCGATCATGCCGTAGAGCACCAGGACCACGCTCGGCGGCACCAGAATGCCGAGCGAACTGCCGGCCTGGATCACCCCGGTGACCATGATCTTGTCGTAGCCGCGGCGCAGCAGCTCGGGCAGGGCGATGGTGGCGCCGATCGCCATGCCCGCGACGCTGAGCCCGTTCATCGCCGAGATCGCGACCATCAGGCCGATCGTGCCGATCGCCAGGCCGCCGTTCAGTGGGCCCATCCAGACGTGGAACATGCGGTAGAGGTCGTCGGCGATCCCCGACTCCGAGAGCATGTAGCCCATGTAGATGAACAGCGGCAGGGTCAGCAGCGGATACCACTTCATCAGCTTCATGGCGGCGCTGAAGGCCATCTCGGTGCCGCCGTCGCCCCAGAGCAGCAGCGCCGAGGCGGCGGCGACGAAGCCGATGGCGCCAAAGACCCGCTGCCCGGTCAGCAGCATCAGCATCATGGTGGAGAACATCATGAGCGCGATGGACTCGTAGCTCATGACAGCTCCTCGCCCCGAGCCTTCGCCAAGTCCTTGAAGAAGGTCGCAATCACCTGCAGCAGCATCAGGGTGATGCCGACGCACATGATGATCTTGATCGGCGCCATGGGCGGCGCCCAGGCGGAATAGCTCTCCTCGCCGTATTGGATCGCGTAGCGGGTCGAGGAGATCCCGCCGAAGAGCAGCAGCACCATGTAGACGAACAGGAAGAGGACGGTGATGGCGTCGACGATGGCCTTGGTGCGGTCCGACCAGCGGCTGTAGAGCAGGTCCATCCGGACGTGGTCGCCGGTCTGCATCGAGTAGCCGCCGCCGAGCAGGTAGTAGGTGACCATCGTGAACTGGGCCATCTCGAGGGTCCAGAGCGACGGGTCGAAGAAGTTCTTGCTGATGGTCGAAAAGAACAGGATTCCGATCATCGCGTAGACCAGGTACATCGCGATCAGGCCGAAGACCCGGTTCACCGCGTCGACGTACCTCACGAAGAGCTTGATCGGCTTCGGCATCTCACCCGAGTCCGTCGAGGGCTTCGGTCAGCCAGCCCGCCAGGCGCTCGGCCATGGCGGACTGGCTCCGCGGATCGGCGACGAGGTCGCTGCGGATCTCGATCATCACGTTGAGCAGGCCGCGCGGCACCGCCTGCGCCTTCAAGGTGTGCGTGACCCCGTCCGCCGGGCCGTAGGGTTCGTTGCGCCGTACGTCGAGCTCGCCCGCCGCGGCCAAATCCAGCAGCGCCTCCGCGAGACGCGGGTCGCTGTCGTGCAGGATGCCGAGCTCGACCTTGCGCGGCCGCCCGTGATAGCGCGGTACGAAGGAGTGTATCGTGGCCAGGACCGGTCGCCTCTCGGCCTTCAGGCGCCGGTCGAGCAGGCCGCCTAAAGCGTCGTGGAAGGGGGCGTAGACGGCCGCACCGCGGGCCTTGCGCGCCGCCGCGTCGAGGCCCCGGTTTCCGGGGATCTCGAAGGTCTCGCTGCGGGCCGGCACGGCCTCCGCCGAGCCCGCCGGCCGGTTGCAGTCGTGCACGAGGCGGGAGAAGCGCTGCAGGATCGCGGCCGCGTCGAGCCGCCGCGCGAGCGCGCGGGCGACCTCGGCGGCACCGGGATCCCAGGCGATGTGGCTCTCCAACGCCTCGGCTTCGAGGCCGAGGCTGCCGAGGGCGCGGGGAATGCGGTTGGCGGCGTGCTCACAGGCGACGACGACCTCGGCGGCGCCCTTAGGGTTCACCACCTCGACCGGCGGACCGTCCTCGGGGCTGAGGAGGCCATTGGCTTCATCAAAGCTCGCAAGTCCTGGTTCCGCGCCATCGCGGACCGAAAGCACCATGACGAAGCGCGTCCTACCGCCATCCCCTAGACTTGTAACGAGTATTCCAGATGTGACAATCATGTCAATTATGGAATACTGAATACAACACCCGAAGCGGGGGAAAGGTCGGCGGCCTTGACCGTTGCACAGCAGATCCACGATGCCCTGCCCGGCATGACCGCGGCGGAGAAGAAGACCGCCCGCGTCCTCTTGGCGCGCTATCCCATCGCCGGGCTGTCTTCGGTCGCCGAGTTCGCCGATCTGGCCGGGACCAGCGGTCCGACGGTGCTGCGCTTCGTCGCCAAGCTCGGCTATCCGAGCTATCCGGAGTTCCAGCGGGCCCTGCGCGGCGAGATTCACGAGAGCCTGATGTCGCCGCTCGACAAGGACCGGACCGACCTTGGGGACGCGGCCGTTCCCTCCGTCCTGAGCCAGATCTTCGAGCGGGTGCGCGCCAACCTTGCCGAGACGGCCCGCGACCTCTCGGACTCCGAGCTCGATGCGGCCTGCGCCTTGCTGGGCGACCTGAAGCACCAGTGCTACTGCCTGGGCGGCCGCTTCTCGGATTCGGTCGCCGCCTACATGGCCTCGCACCTGCGGATCGTGCGGCCCGGGGTTCGGCGCTTCGAGGGCCAGGTCTCGACCTGGCGGGACCAGATTCTCGACGTGCGGGCCGGCGATGTCGCCGTCATCTTCGACATCCGTCGCTACCAGGAAGACCTGCTGGAGGTCGCCGGGCTGCTGAGCGAACGCAAGGCGCGGATCGTCCTGGTCACCGATCAATGGCTCTCGCCGATCGCCCGCCACGCGCAGGTGGTCCTGCCCTGCCGGATCGACACCGGCCGGACCTGGGATTCCAGCGCCGCCCTGCTGGTGGTCGCCGAGGTCATCGTCAATCGGGTGACCCAGGAAGGCTGGGCCACCTCCAAGGAGAGGATCAGGAAGCTCGAGACGCTCGCCAAGGTCTCTGGCGGCTCGCGGACCGATGACGGCTGCGAGGATGGGTGACGGCGGGACCGGTCGTCAGGGCAGGGCCGGCTGGTGGACCCAGAAGCCGTCGATGTAGGCGTGGGCTTCCAGGGGCAGGTGATGCGGCTCCAGGGACAGCAGGGGCCGCGCGGTCACGGCGGCCAGGAGGTGGGTCACGCCGCCGTCGGCCTCTCCGAAGGGCAGCAGCAGCGTGCGGAAGCGCGCCCGCTGGCCGTCTTCCCGGCGGAAACCGCCGCCCAGGGTGATCGGCCGGCGCGCCTGGAAGGCGAGGTCGAACCAGCGCAGGATCCGGCTCTGCAGGCTGGACCCGAGCCTCGGGTTCGGACTCCCGCTGGGGTCGAAGCCCGTCGCGGCGAAGGCCTCGCCCAGGTATTCGAAGCTCCAGCTCTCCTGGAGCGGCTCGCGGCGGGCCAGCAGGCAGTTCCGCCAAGCCACCGGCAGGGCCTCGGGGTCGAGGGCGCCGATCCTTGGCAGCGCGGCGTCTCCGGCCAGGTTCGCCCAGTGGCAGAGGACGCCGACCACCAGGCTGCGCTCGCGCGGCAGCGGGATCACCCGCCAGGACTCCCGGAACGCGACCGGCGGCCTGTCGAGGGTCTCGGTGGTGAGATCGGGATGGTCGAGGTCGAGAACTTGGGCGGGGACTGCGCTTGGACTCATCTTCTTGATATCTCCTCGGCGCGGCAGCGGCCGTTCGCTTATGTGCAGGCTTGATCGGACTGGCGCTCCGGCGGGGTGCGAACCGAGCCAGGCCGCTCAACGCGCTGCGCGGCGGCTTTGCCGTCCTGGCCTCGGCCGCCGTGCTGCAGGTATGGCGCCGGCCGCGCCGGCGCCATACCTCGCGGGCAGAGGCTAGGCGAAACAGGGTTAACGTTGCGTTAACCAAGGGCGCCAAAGGCCCTGGTCAGCTAGCTTTCAGGGCTTCGTCCAGGAAGTCGATCCGATCCTGGCCCCAGAAGAGCTCGCCCTCGTAGATGTAGGTCGGAGCGCCGAAGACGCCGCGCGACAGGGCCTCCTGGGTCAGGGCCTCGTAGGCAGCGGCCGTCTCCGGCCGCTCGGCCAGGGCCAGCAGGGCGTCGCCGTCGTGGTCGTTTTCCTCGGCGATCGTCTTCAGGGTCGCGGGGTCGTCGATGTGGCGCTCCTCGGTCCAGACCGCGCGCAGCACGGCGTGGGCGAGGCGCAGGGGATTGCCGCCGCTCTGGCCGGCCGCGATGACCAGCCTGGCGGCCGGCGCCTCGTCGACCGCAAAGCCCCTGGGCTCAAGGTTCAGCGGCAGGCCCAACCGGCTGCGCCAGCGCCGCAGCTCCATCAGCCGGTAGGCCTGGCGCGCCGGCGCCCGCTTGGGCAGGGGCAGGCCGCCGGTCTGCGGAAAGATGGTGCCGTAGTCGACCGGCTTCACCGCGACCTCCGCCCCGTGGCGCGCCGCGATCTCCTCCAGCCGGCCGCTGCCCAGGTAGGCCCAGGGCGAACGCAGTGAGAGGTAGTAGTCGATCGACTTCGGCATGGTGCAGGGCTCCGGCAGAACTTTTGGTGGGCGGCCCCTAGCCTGCCCTACCAACTACCCCGAGCCAAGGCGAAGGTCACTCGGCCGCCGGCCGGGAGGCCTTGTCGCCGACCTTCGGGAACTCCGAGACGTCGAGCTGGCCGGCGAACTCCCAAATCTCATCGCGTGCGCTGTCCAGGCTCTTGCAGGACAGCTTGCGCAGCTTTTCGTAGGGCAGGTCCAGGACCGTCAGGCCGTAGAGGAAGGCGTCGCGGTAGATCACCCGGTCGGACAGCCCCGGAATGATCCGGTAGCCCAGGGGATCGGCCAGCTCTTCGAGCAGGGCCGAGGTCTGCCGGCGATTGTGGCTTCTCGTCTTGGACACCCGGTTGCGCGCGACGCACCATTCGATCGGCCTGCCGCCGGTACGCATCCTGTGTCCCCAGCGGCTCAGGACCGAGAGGGCGTAGGTGCTCGGCCCGAAGACGGTCTGCGCATCGGCGTCGACCCGTGCGAAGACGTCCAGGTCCAGGAAGCTGTCGTTGATCGGCGTGATCAGCGTGTCGGCGACGATGTGGCCGAGGCGGGAAGCGTTGCTCTCGTTCCCGGGCGTGTCGACCACGACGACGTCCTTGTCCGAAAACTCCTCCAGCGCTTCGAAGAAGCACTGGGCTTCCTCCCGATCGGCCTTGTGCCGGCTTGTCTTCGCAGAGGGCGCGATCAGGTAGTGCTTGGGCAGGTCCAGCTCGATACCCGGCGTCGACCTGAAGCGGTGGCGGTTCTCGAAGAAATGCGTGAGCGTGGCTTGGTTGCCGTCAAGGTCGATGCTGCCGACCGAATAGCCGCATTTCATCAGGCCGACGCTCAGATGAATGGCGGCCGTCGACTTACCCGATCCGCCCTTGAGGTTGCCGAGCACCACCACCCTGGGCCGGTAGATCTTGCCGAACCAACTTCGCAGGAACGACTCGATCAGGCTCGCACCGGTCCGGCGGAGAGGGAACATGGCCGTTGCATTGCTCCTGCTTGATTTCCAAGGGATTTCAGCCGGACCTTGACACAAGCTGGGCCGCGTGGCAACGAAATGTTGCGATAATTGTGTTTCAATCTACTACATATGGGGTCTCGCGCTTGTTGAACCTGCCCGATGCGTCCACCCATCGACCGCCGCCGCTCGCGGACGTGGGTGCGGCGGTAGGGCGGTGGATCGACCATGACCCGAACACGCAGTCCCGCAGAACCAACTCGATACCTGCATGCCGTGGCTTGGGAAGTCGGTCGGCCGGAGGTGAAGGAGAACGCGCGAAATGAAGATTCTTGTGCTTGCCGCGCAGAAGGGTGGCTCCGGCAAGACGACTCTGGCCACCAACATCGCCGTCGAGGCCGAGCGCATGGGCGACGGTCCGGTCGCGCTGATCGACACGGACCCGCAGGGCAGCCTTGCCGAGTGGTCGGAAGAGAGGGAGTCGCGCACCCCGATCCTCGCGCAATGCTCCACCCACAAGCTGGCGCAGAAGCTGACAGAGATGCGGGACGCCGGCGTCGGGCTGGTGGTCATCGACACCCCGCCGGCGATCAAGGCCGCCATCGCCCAGGTGATCAGCGCCTCCGACCTGGTCGTTATCCCGATGCGCCCCAGCGCGCACGACCTGCGGGCGGTCGGCAAGACCATCGATATCGCGGAGAACCTCGGCAAGCCTTTCGTCTTCGTGGTCAACGGCGCACACCCGACCGCGCGGATCACGATGCAGGCCGTCCTGGCGCTGTCGGAGCACGGCCCCGTCGCACCGAGCATCATTCACCAACGGATGGACTTCGCGGCCAGCGCCATCGACGGCCGCGCGGTGATGGAGGTTGCGGGACGGTCGCGCTCGCCCAGCGAAATCGCCGCGCTCTGGCAGTACCTGAAGGACTGCCTCAGCGGCACCCGGGATCGGTCCCGTGTCAGGCCAGTGCCGTCGCGGGAGCCGGTGGCGGCGCCGGTCGGAGAGGCAAGGGCTTGAGCAAGCGGAAACCCAAACCCTTGAAGCGGGCCGCGTCGCTTTCGAGCGCCCTGCTCAAGACCGGCGGGGCGGCGCGCGAAGCCAGCGCCCCGAGGCCGGTCGCGAAGCGGCCGAGCTTCGCCCAAGAGCCGGGGCCCTCGACGCAAGAGCCGGGGCTCCAAGCAAAGGCGCCCCAGCCTCTGGCGCAGGAATCAAGGCCTATGGCGCAAGAGCCGAGGCCCTTGGCCAAGCAGACGCCCGCAGACCCGCCCGTTGAGCCAAAGCCCTCGGTTTCGGGGCTGGAGCCGGATGCCTTCGACGGCTTGCTGCCCGGCCTGCTGAGGTCCGAGCCGGAGGCGGCGCCGGCGAAGAAGCGCCCTGCAGAGCCGTCGCCTCCGCCGCGACTGCTGGATCAGTTCGAGTGCCTGCAGTCGAGGAACCAGGAACTGGCCCTGAAAGAGGCGGGCAAGGCCGGCTCCTTCTCGACGAGTTTCCTGAGAAATCTGCGCGCCGGCCGCTTTGCCGATGCGGAGGTCGACTTCGCCCGGGTCATGACCCTCGAACCTCAGATCGCGCGGAAGGTCCTCTACAACGCCGAGCTTGAGGATCTCGCCATCATTTGTCGCGCGATCGGCTTCAAGCCCCTGGAGTTCGCCACCATCGTCGCCTTGCTTCGGGGGTCGAAGGGGACCAGGGGCCTCTCCGCGCCGGACCAGCTCAAAGCCTCGCTTGGCATCTTCGAGAGCATCGACCGCGACTGCGCCCTGGGGCTTCTGGAGCACATCCCCTGGCTGCCGCAGCGGGACTGGCAAGCCCTGAAGAGCGCCTGAAGCGGGATCCGAAGAGCCCGCGTCACGATCCCGAGTCCGCCTCCCGCAGCTTGCGGCGGATGATCTTGCCCGTTGCGGTCATCGGCAGGCTGTCGACGAAGGCCACGTCGCGCGGGTATTCGTGGGCGGCGAGGCGGGTCTTGACGAAGTCCCGGATCTCGGCGGACAGGGCCTCGTCGGCCTCGAATCCGGGCTTGAGGACCAGGAAGGCCTTGACCCTCTCGCCGCGCAGCGGATCGGGCACGCCGACCGCGGCGGCCAGGGCCACGGCCGGGTGCTTGATCAGACAGTCCTCGATCTCGCCCGGACCGATGCGGTAGCCGCCCGAGGAGATGACGTCGTCCTCCCGGCCCTGGAACCAGAAATAGCCGGCCTCGTCTTGCCGGGCCGTGTCGCCGGTCAGCAGCCAGTCGCCGGCGAACTTGGCCGCCGTCGCCTCCGGGTTGCGCCAGTACGCCAGGAACATCACCGGGTCGGGGCGGCGCACGGCGACGATGCCGGGCTCGCCGGGCGGCAGCGGCCGGCCCACGGAATCGACCACGGCCAGCTCGTGGCCGGGCACGGCGCGGCCCATGGAGCCGCCGCGCACCGGCAGGATGCGGGCGCTGTTCGAGACGATCAGGTTGCACTCGGTCTGGCCGTAGAACTCGTTGATGGTCAGGCCAAAGACCTCGCGGCCCCAGTCGAGCAGCTCCTCGCCCAGGGTCTCGCCGCCGCTGCCGATCGAGCGCAGCTCGTAGGCCCAGCGCGCCTTCGGATCGGCCACGCCGCGCATCATCTTCAGCGCGGTCGGCGGCATGAAGGCATTGCGCACGCCGAACTCGGCCAGGATCGCGAAGGCCTCCTCCGGGTCGAACTTGGGGAAGCGGTAGGCCAGCACCGGCACGCCGTGATGAAGCGAGGGCAGGAGCACGTCCAGCAGGCCGCCGATCCACGCCCAGTCGGCCGGGGTCCAGAAGAGGTCGCCCGGCTGCGGGAAGAGATCCTGGGGCATCTCGACCCCGGGCAGGTGGCCGAGCAGGACCCGCTGGGCGTGCAGCGCGCCCTTGGGCGGGCCGGTGGTCCCCGAGGTGTAGATGATCAGCGCCGGGTCCTCGGCCGCGGTGTCGCAGGGCGCGAAGGCCTCCGAGGCCCGCGCCAGCTCGGCGTGGAAATCGAGGGCCGGGCCGCCGTCGATCGACAGCAAGGCGCCGAGCGCCGGCAGGCGGTCGCGCAGGGGCGAGACCTTCTCCAGGCCGCCGCGGTCGGTGATCAGGGCCGCGGCGCCGCTGTCGCTCAGCCGGTACTCCAGGGCCTCGGGCCCGAAGAGGGTGAAGAGCGGGACCGCGATCGCGCCCAGCTTGTAGGTCGCGATGTGGGCGATTGCGGTCTCGGGCGCCTGGGGCAGCAGGATGCCGACCCGGTCTCCGCGGCCGACCCCCTGGGCGGCCAGGACGTTGGCCAGGCGGTTGCTCAGGCGCTTCAGCTCGAGGAAGCCGTAGCGCCGGACCGCGCCGTCCGCCTGCTTGTGGATCAGCGCGGTGCGGTCCGGGTCCTCGGCCCACTTGTCGCAAGCGTCGACGCCGATGTTGTAGCGGGCCGGAACCTGCCAGCGGAAGCGGGCGCGGAGGTCTTCGTAGGTGTCGGCGCTGGGCAGCATGCGTCCTGACCTTTGTTCCCACAAGGCGGCGGATTTCTCGGGCCGGCGGCAAATGACGCCTTGCCTCGCCTAGCCCGCTGATGTTTAGAGAGGGCGGGCAGGGCGGCGAAATCAAACAGGAAAAGAGATGTTCGTTTCCGACCTTCTGAAAGACAAGCGCGTCCTGGTCACGGGCGGCGGCACCGGCCTCGGCAAGTCCATGGCCCGCCGCTTCCTCGAGCTCGGTGCCGGGGTGATCCTCCTGGGCCGCCGCGAAGAGGTCCTGGGCGAGACCAAGGCCGAGTTCGACCGGGACTTCGACGGGCGTACCGCGACCGCGTCCTGCGACATCCGCGATCCGGAGGCGGTCGAGGCCACGGTCGGGACGCTCTGGGCCGAGCAGGGCGGGCTCGACGCCCTGGTCAACAACGCCGCCGGCAACATCCTGGCGCCCAGCGAGAGCCTGTCGCATCGGGCGGTCGACGCGGTGCTCGGCATCGTGCTCCATGGCAGCGCCTACATGACCCTGGCCTGCGGCCGGCGCTGGCTCGAGAGCGGGACCGCTGGCAACGTCCTCAGCATCGTCACCACCTACGCCTGGACCGGCTCCGGCTACGTCCTGCCCTCGGCCATGGGCAAGGCCGGCGTCCTGGCCATGACCCGCAGCCTGGCCGTGGAATGGGGCGGCCGCGGCATCCGCCTCAACGCCATCGCGCCGGGGCCCTTCCCGACCGAGGGCGCTTGGTCGCGCCTGGTCCCCAACAAGGAGATCGAGAAGACCTGGCTCAACCGGGTGCCCCTGGGCCGGGTTGGCCGGCACGAGGAGCTGACCGACCTGGCCGCCTACCTGCTCGCCGAGCAGTCCGGCTACGTCAATGGCGAGGTCGTGACCATCGACGGCGGCGAGTGGCTCAAGGGGGCCGGCCAGTTCTCGGTCATGGACCAGCTCAGCGACGAGGAGTGGGCGGCCTTCCGTCCGAAGAAGGGATAGCCACCGCCCGATGGGACTCGCCCCGCGCCGCGCCCTGGCCGCTGCCTTTGCTTGCGCCGTCCTTTCCCTGGCCGCCTGCCAGGCCTCCGAACAGCGCCGGGAGCGGATCTACCGCTTCGTGGACGAGATCTCCTTCGGCGGCCCCCTGGACCCGGTGACGCGGCGCGACCGACGTCTGGCGCGCTGGGACGAGCCTCTGCGGGTGGCCTTCCTCGAAGGGGAGACGCCCGAGCGAATCACTCTGGTCCAGGAGCATCTGGAGGTCTTCACGCGCCTGACCGGGGTGGCCGTCGCCTATCTGGACCAGGGTCAGGACGCCAACGTCACGGTGAGCTTCAAGGCCGATCCCGACTTCCTGGCCAACCGAGAATACGTGCCCTGCTATGTGGGCCTGCGCTCGACCGGCAGGGAGTTGAAGCAGGCCGATATCGAGATCAGCGTCGCGGATCCCGAGCGGGTGCAGCGCTGCGTCGCGCACGAGCTGATGCACAGCTTCGGCTTTCGCTATCATTCTGGGGTTGTGCGCTCGATCCTGTCTCCGGCCCACGACCAGGAGACTTTCAGCGAATGGGATGAACTCGCGGTGCGAATCCTTTATCATCCCTCGGTTGAGGCCGGAATGACCCGGGCCCAGGCCGCGCCCGTCTTCCGGCGCCTGATCGCGGAGCTCTTGGAGGCGTCATGAGTCCCTCGCGCGCCGGCGGGGTCGGCCTGCTGGTTTCCCTGGTCGCCGGGCTCGCCGCCTGTGCGGAGGATCTGGGGCGCGAATGGCAGGCGCTCGACGCCGAGAACAGCGCGATCGTGTTTCGCGCGCCGGGGCTTGAGAACCAAAACGTGAGGTTCATGCGGTCCTACAACGAGCGACAGTCGCTGCTCGTCGAGAACGCCATGTGGGTCGGGCCGAAGGCCCGCCATGCCAAGGCCATGGTGCAGTACTACCGCACCAGCCCGGGCTACCACTTCCGGCGCGACGTCGACCCCCAGGACCTGGTGGAGAGCTCCGAGAGCTTCAAGGACAAGGCGGTGAGCGTCGGTCCCCTGAAGTCCGAGGTGAACGGGCTCGGCCGGATCAGCCATCGAAGCTTCGACTTCGACAACGTCCGCTGCGTCAGTTTCCAGCAGCTCTGGGGGGCCAGCGAAGGCGCCGGGGACCAGCAGGTCGTGGGCTACTACTGCGCGGACCCCGGGCAGCCACTCGACGACGGCGCGATCAAGCAGGTCGTCAAGTCGATCGACATCAGGTAGCCGCTCCTCTCGGCGGCACTGTGGTCGCCGCTGCCGAATTGCGCGCCTTCGGCGCCGGGGATAGATTGTCGGCGGGATCCAAGAAGCGGAAGGAGCCATGCCCGACAGCGCCGCCGTCCAGTTCGTGCAGTCGACCTGCCCGCACGATTGTCCCAGCACCTGCGCGCTCGAGGTCGAGCGGCTCTCGCCGACTCGCATCGGCAAGGTCCGAGGGGCCCGCGACAACCCCTACACGGCCGGCGTGGTCTGCGCCAAGGTCGCGCGCTATGCCGAGCGGGTGCATCACCCTGAGCGCCTGGCGACCCCGCTGCGCCGGGTCGGCGACAAGGGCCGGGGTATCGAGGCCTTCGAGCCGATCGCCTGGGACGACGCCCTCGACCTGGTCGCCGAGGGCCTGCTCAAGGCCGAGCAGAAGCACGGTCCCGAGGCGGTCTGGCCCTACTTCTACGCCGGCACCATGGGCCATGTGCAGCGCGACGGCATCGAGCGCCTGCGCCACGTCAAGGGCTATTCCCGGCAGTGGTCGACGATCTGCGTCATGCTGGCCGAGTCCGGCTGGCTGGCCGGGGTCGGCGCCAAGAAGGGGGTCGACGCGCGCGAGATCGCGCTCTCCGACCTGATCGTGGTCTGGGGCGGCAATCCGGTCAGCACCCAGGTCAACGTCATGACCCACATCGCGCGCGCCAGGAAGACTCGGGGCGCCAAGCTGGTCGTGGTCGATCCCTACCGCACCGGGACCGCCGAGCAAGCCGACCTGCACCTCGCGCTGCGGCCCGGCACCGACGGCGCCCTGGCGGCGGCCGTGATCCACGTCCTGCTGACGGAGGGCTTCGCCGACCGGGGCTACCTGGCGGCCTTCACCGACTGGAGCCCGGAGGTCGAGGCCCATTTCGCCGAGACCACCCCGGCCTGGGCCAGCGCGATCACCGGCCTCAGCGTCGAGGCGATCGAAGGCTTCGCCCGGCTCTACGGCCGCCACAAGCGCAGTTTCATCCGCGTCGGCTACGGCTTCTCCCGCTCGCGTAACGGCGCGGCCAACGTCCACGCCGCGTCCTGCCTGCCCGCGGTCACCGGCGCCTGGCAGGAGGAGGGTGGCGGCGCGCTCTGGGGCAACGGGCCGATCTATCACCTGGACAAGACCCTGGTCGAAGGCCTGGACCGGCTCGATCCCTCGGTCCGGCTCCTCGACCAGTCGCGCTTCGGGCCGGTCCTCACCGGCGACAAGCGGGATCTGGGCGAAGGCCCGCCGGTCACCGCGCTCCTGGTCCAGAACACCAACCCCGCCGTGGTCTGCCCGGAATCGCGCAAGTGCGTGGAGGGCCTGGCGCGCGACGACCTTTTCGTCGCTGTGCATGAGCAGTTCATGACCGACACCGCGGCCTTCGCCGACGTGGTCCTGCCGGCGACGAGCTTTCTGGAGCACGACGACTTCTATACCGCCAGCGGCCACACCTTCTTCCAGGTGACCAAGGCGGTGATCGAGCCGCTGCCGGACTGCCGCTCCAACCACGAAGTCGTCTGCGCCCTGGCCAAGCGCCTGGGGGCCGAGCACCCGGGCTTCGAGATGACGGCCTGGGAGATCATCGAGGCGACCATGGCGGCCTCGGGCCTGCCCGACGCCGAGAGCATCCATCGCGGCCGCTGGCTGGACTGCGCTGAGCCTTTCGAGGAGATGCATTTCCTCAATGGCTTTCCGCAGCCGGACGGCCGCTTCCGCTTCCGTGCGGACTGGGCGGGGGTCGGCCCGGACCATGACGGCATGCCGGCCTTGGCCGGGCATCACGGCAACATCGACGCGCCGGATCCCGAGCACCCCTACCGCCTGGTGGCGGCGCCGGCGCGCAGCTACCTAAACACCAGCTTCACCGAGACTCCAGGATCTCTGAAGCGCGAGCGCCGGCCGGAGGCGATGATCCACCCGGAGACCCTGGCGGCCCTCGGGCTGGCCGAGGGCGATCGCCTGCGCCTGGGCAACCGTCTAGATTCCATCGTGCTCCACGCCCGCGCCTTCGACGGCCTGCAGCCCGAGGTGGTCGTGGTCGAGAGCATCTGGCCCAACGCAGCCTTCGAGGAGGGCCTCGGAATCAACGCCCTGGTCAGCGCCGATCCCGGCCCGCCGCGCGGCGGTGCCGTCTTCCACGACACGGCGATTTGGATCAAACCCGCCTGAAGCGGCGCCCTTGCCTCTGGACCCGGCGCCCCGGGCAGCCTACGTCTTGATTGCTATGGCCAAGGACAAGAGCCTTCAGACCAGTTCCTCCGGCGCCGAGGTCGAGGCCTTTCTGAAGAAGGTCGCCCTGACGGCACGGCCGACCCTCTCCGAGGGACGGGGACGCCTGATCTTCGCCATGGACGCGACCGCGAGCCGGGAGCCGACCTGGGACCGCGCGTGCCATATCCAGGCCGAGATGTTCTCCGAGACCGCCAGCCTCGGCGGCCTGGAGATCCAGCTCGTCTACTACCGGGGATTCCGGGAGTTCAAGGCCAGCCCCTGGGTCGCCGAGGCCAAAGCCCTGCTCCAGCAGATGACCGCCGTCTCCTGCCTGGGCGGCCACACCCAGATCGAACGGGTTCTGCGCCACGCGATCCGCGAGACCAAGGAAAAGAAGGTCGCCGCCCTGGTGTTTGTCGGCGATTGCCTGGAGGAGGACCTCGACCGCCTGGCCAACCTCGCCGGCGAGCTCGGCGTCCTCGGCCTGCCCTGCTTCCTTTTCCACGAGGGTGCCGACCGGACCGCCCGGCGCGCCTTCGAGCAGATCGCCCGCCTTTCGGGCGGGGCTTGCTGCAGCTTCGATTCCGGCAGCGCGCAGCAGCTGAAGGACCTGCTCTCGGCGGTCGCGGTCTTCGCCGCCGGCGGGCGCAAGGCGCTGGCCGACTTCTCGGAGCGCAAGGGCGGCGTGGTTCGCCTGCTGACCCATCAGATCACCTGAGCGGGCTATGTTCACCTACTTCCTTCTGGGACTGGTCCTGGTCGCGGCAGTCTACTTTCTGCTGCGCTGGTTCATCGCCGCGCCGCCGGCGCAGATCCGCAAGGTTCTGCTGGCCGCCGGCCTGGTCCTCGGGCCCGTGCTGCTCGTCGCCCTGGCGCTCGGTGGGCGCCTCACCCTGGCCTCGCTGCTGGTGCCGGCCCTGATTCTGCTGCTGCTGATGCGGCCTTTGAAGCGCATGCAATCCGCCCAGCGCGGGCCGGCGCCCGGGCAGGGCTCGGAAGTGACGACCCGCTTCCTGAAGATGCGGCTCGATCACGACAGCGGCGAGCTCTCCGGCACGGTGCTGGAAGGCCCCTACGCCGGTCGGACGCTGGAGGCGCTCGGCGAAGAGGACCTCTTCGCGTTGTGGCGGCATTGCCTGGCGGAGGACGAGCAGTCCGCACGGATCCTGGAGAGCTACCTGGACCGCCGGCTGGGTGGCGGCTGGCAGTCCGAGGCGGGCGCGCCCGCGGCCGCCTCCGGCGAGCCCATGACCCGGGAGGAGGCCTTCCGGATCCTCGGCCTTGAGCCTGGCGCCGGAACGGAAGAGATCCGCGACGCCTACCGCCGGATGATGCGGCGGCATCACCCGGACCAGGGCGGCTCCGACTACCTGGCCGCGAAGATCAACCAGGCCAAAGCGCTGCTTCTTGGGGATTGACGGCCGCGCGGCGCGGCCGGCTCAGTCGCGTCTCGGCCCGCGGCGCAGGTAGACGACGATCAGGCCGACGAGGAGTCCAAGGGTCGTGAGACCGCCGCCCGCCACGGGCGACGCCGGGGCCGAGACGACGTCCTTCACATGCCGTGCGGCCGTCTCCGCATTCAGACCCGTCAGGAAGCTGTCGCCTTCCTTGAAGAGCTTCACGACGTTCTTCATCAGGTCCGCATCGGTCGGGGTCCTGCCCCGCTGGTCCAGGGCGTTGAGCTCCCGCAGCACGCGGAGGGCCTTGTCTTGAACCCTTTTCAAGTGGGTCTGATGGTCGCCGATCGACTGCGCCGCGGAATAGCGCCGGTCGCGCGGCAGGCTCCAGAGGCCCCGCCGCCGCAGGTCGATGGCATGTCCCATGGAGGCGAGCTCGCGCCGGATGCTCTCGATCCTCGGTCGAAAGGCTTGAACGCGCCGCCAGAAATCATGGTAGAGCATGTCGGTGATCTGCGGCGTCGTGCCCTTTGCGGCGAGCTTGAGTTTCTCCTGGTCGATTGCGACCCGTAGCTGATCCAGGACGGTTTCGATCGTGTTCAAGCGCTGGCCCAGGCTCATGGTCTCGACGCCTTTCCTCTGCCCGACGGTGCCCGCGCTATTCTGGCGGCGGCTCGGCCGGCCGCAACCCGTGATTCTCGTAACGGTCCGCTGGCAGACGCGCCGGCCTTGCGAGATCTCGCCTGCGACCGGGCCTTTCGGCATAGCCTCTAAGGCGAGATCCAGCGGCGCAGGTTGCGGGCCCGGAACCGGAGCGGCCGATCGCTTGTTTCGCCACAGGCGCTATGGCACAACTCCGCCGCCAGCTACCTTTCATCGCGAAGCGGAATCACCCGAGCCATGGCACTCCCCGTCCGCAAGGCGGTGTTTCCCGTCGGCGGCCTCGGCACGCGTTTCCTGCCGGCGACCAAGGCCGTGCCCAAGGAAATGCTGCCGGTCGTCGACAAGCCGCTGATCCAGTACGCCGTCGAAGAAGCCCGTGCCGCCGGAATCGAGGAGTTCATCTTCGTGACCGGCCACGGCAAGACCGCGCTGGAGGACCACTTCGACCGCCACTGGGAGCTGGAGACGACCCTGAACCAGCGCGGCAAGACGCTCGAGATGGGGCTGCTCGCCGAGACCCAGCAGACGGCCGGCTCGGTGGTCTACACCCGCCAGCCGGAGCCCCTCGGCCTCGGGCATGCGGTCCGCTGCGCGGCGAAGCTGGTCGGCGAGGAGCCCTTCGCCGTGCTGCTCGCCGACGATCTGGTGCTCGCCAAAAGGCCCTGTCTCGCCCAGATGGTCGAGGTCCACGCCGAGACTGGCGGCAACGTGGTCGCGGTCATGGACGTGCCTCGCGCACACACGGCCCGCTACGGCGTGCTCGACGTCGTCTCCGACGACGGTCGCCTCGCCAAGGCGCAGGGCCTGGTCGAGAAGCCCAAGCCGGAAGAGGCGCCCTCGACCCTCAGCATCATCGGCCGCTACATCCTCCAGCCCGAGGTCATGACCGAGCTGGACCGGGTCCGCGAGGGCGCGGGCGGCGAGATCCAGCTGACCGACGCACTCGCGGGGACCTTGGACCGGGTCGACTTCTACGGTCTGCGCTTCGAAGGCACGCGCTTCGACTGCGGCGACAAGGCCGGATACCTGGAGGCCAATGTCGCCTTCGCCTTGGCCCGGGACGACCTTCGGGACAAGGCGCGGGAGATCCTGGCGCGCTACGCCACGCCGGGCGGCGCAAAGGGCTGAGGCCGAGAGCCGGAGGAGGACCAGCGTGCGGATCGCGATGATCGGAACCGGCTACGTCGGGCTCGTCTCGGGGGCCTGCTTCTCGGAGTTCGGCATCCATGTCACCTGCGTCGACAAGGACCGGGACAAGATCGCCCAACTGGAGACCGGCGGGATCCCGATCTTCGAGCCCGGCCTGGAGCGCCTGGTTCGCTCCAACGTCGCAGCCGGGCGCCTCGACTTCACCACCGACCTGGGTGCCGCCACCAAGGCCGCGCGCGCCATCTTCATCGCGGTCGGCACGCCCAGCCGGCGGGGCGACGGCTTCGCCGACCTCAGCTACGTCTTTGAGGCGGCACGGGAGGTCGCCGCTCACCTCAACGGCCCGACCGTCATCGTGACCAAGTCCACGGTGCCCATCGGCACCGGACGCAAGGTCGCGGAAGAGATCCGTAAGGTTCGGCCTGACGCCGACTTCGACATGGTCTCCAACCCGGAGTTCCTGCGCGAAGGCTCGGCCATCAACGACTTCATGCGGCCGGACCGGGTCGTGATCGGCGCCGAGACCGAGCGCGCCCGACAGATGATGCGCGAGCTCTACCGGCCGCTGTTCCTGATCGAGACGCCGATCCTCTTCACCGGCCTGGAATCCGCAGAGCTGACCAAGTACGCCGCCAACGCCTTCCTGGCGACCAAGATCACCTTCATCAACGAGATCGCCGACCTCTGCGAGAAGGTCGGCGCCGACGTTCACGACGTCGCCAAGGGCATCGGCCTGGACGGCCGGATCGGCGCCAAGTTCCTCCACCCGGGCCCGGGCTATGGCGGCTCCTGCTTCCCGAAGGACACCCTGGCACTGGTGCGCTCGGCCGAAGAGGTCGGCGCGCCGCTCGCCATCGTCGACACGGTCACGCGCCTGAACAAGGCGCGCAAGGCGCGCATGGCGGAGCGGGTGATCGCGCACTGCGGCGGCTCGGTCGCCGGCAAGACCATCGCGGTCCTCGGCGTCACCTTCAAGCCGAACACCGACGACATGCGCGAGGCCCCCAGCCTCGACATCATCCCCACGCTGCAGGCGGCCGGGGCGGAGATCAGAGCCTATGATCCGGAAGGCATGTCCGAGGCCGGGAAGCTGCTCGAGGGCGTGACCTGGTGCCGGGATGCCTATGACGCGCTGAGGGAGGCCGAAGCCCTGGTGATTCTGACCGAATGGAACGAGTTCCGCGGCCTCGACTTGGTGCGGGTGAAGCAGTCCATGCGCAGACCGGTGATGCTGGACCTCAGGAACATCTACAACCCGGCCGAGATGCTGGCCGCCGGCTTCGATTATGTCTGCGTCGGCCGGCCTTTCGCCTCGACCGGGGCCGGTCCGGAGGTGGCGCCATGAACGGCCATCGCTTTCAGCCCAGCCTGCTGCGCGAATACGACATCCGCGGGATCGTCGGCGAGACCCTGCACGAGGCCGACGCCGGCGCGATCGGTCGGGCCTTCGGCACCCTGGTGCGCCGCGACGGCGGCGCCTGCGTCGCGGTGGCCTACGACGGCCGCCTGTCCTCGCCGGCCCTGGCCGAGGCCGTCGCCGCCGGCTTGAAGGCTTGCGGCCTGAAGGTGCTGCGCTGCGGCCGGGGACCGACCCCGCTGCTTTATTTCGCGGCCCAGCGCCCGGAGGTCCATGCCGGCATCATGGTCACCGGGTCGCACAACCCGCCGGACTTCAACGGCTTCAAGTTTGTCTTCGCCGGCAAGCCCTTCTTCGCCGAGCGGATCCAGGAGCTCGGGGCGATCGCTGAGGCCGGCGACTTCGAGACCGGCGAGGGCAGCGAAGAGACCATTGCGCCGCTCGAGGACTACGTCGCACGCCTGGTCCGGGACTACGACGGCGACCGGCCCCTGAGCGTCGCCTGGGATGCCGGCAACGGGGCCGCGGGCGAGGCGATGGCTAATCTGACCCGGCGCCTGCCCGGACGGCATTTCCTGCTCTACGAGGAGATCGACGGCCGCTTTCCCAACCACCACCCGGACCCGACCAAGGAGGAGAACCTGGCGGACCTGCGCGCGCTGGTCGCCAGGGAGGGCTGCGACCTCGGCGTCGCCTTCGACGGCGACGGCGACCGGATCGGCGTGATCGACGATACCGGACGCGTGCTCTGGGGCGATCAGCTCCTGATCCTCTTCGCCCGCGACGTCCTGCGCGACCACCCCGGGGCGCCGATCATCGCCGACGTGAAGTCGAGCCAGGTCCTCTTCGACGAGATCGCCAAGGCCGGCGGCCGGCCGATCATGCACCGCACCGGGCACGCGCCGATCAAGGCCAAGATGGCCGAGGAGTCCGCGCCCCTGGCCGGCGAGCTCTCGGCGCACATCTTCTTCGCCGACCGCTACTACGGCTACGACGACGCGCTCTATGCGGCGGTCCGGCTGCTCGGGATCCTCAGCCGCTCCGGCCAGAGCCTCTCGGCGATCCGCGCGGCCTTGCCGGCCGTCGTGAACACGCCGGAGCACCGGCTGCACTGCCCGGAAGACCGCAAGTTCGCCGTGGTCGAGGAGGTCGGCGCCCGGCTGCGGGCCGCTGGCGCCGAAGTCAACGACATCGACGGCGTCCGGGTCAGCAGCGCGGACGGCTGGTGGCTGCTGCGCGCGTCCAACACCGAGCCGGCCCTGGTCCTGCGCTGCGAGGCCAGCGACGAGGCCGGCCTGGCGCGCCTCAAGGCCGAGGTGGCGGCGCGGCTCGCGGAGAGCGGGCTGGAGGTCCCGGCCTTCTGACTCGCCGGCGCGGCGCGGCCGCGATCAGTTGGCGGCGACGGAGGTCCGCGCCGGACTGGCCGCGACCTTGGTGCTGCGCCCGACCCGCACGACCATACAGTCGATCTTGAGTGAACGGAGCTTGCGGCAAGCCTGGCGAGCGTTGCGTTTCGACAGGCCGACCAGACGGCTGCGGTAGAGCTTGCCTCGGGCGCCCCGCACGTGGGTCACCGAGACCTCGGCCTCGGCCAGGAGCTTGGGCGCTTTCCTGAAGGCCTTCTGGGCCGCCTTTTGGGCCGGCCGATAGCGGTAGAAGGCGCCGACCTGAACCCCGTAGGCCCCCGGCTTGCGGCGCGGCTCCACGACTTGGTTCTCCAGGGAGGTCCCGGCCTTGGCCGCCGCGATGGTGGCCGGCTTCGAGGGCGGTGTCGGCGCGGCGTCGGCCGGCTTGGCCGTCACCGGCGCCGGCGTTTGGGCCGCCGCGACCGGGTTCCGGTCCGGCTGCGGATCGGCCAGGGGTACGCTCTCGACGGCCACGGGCGGCGGCACGGCCGCATCTGTGGCCAGGGCTCCGGGGCCGGCCAGCGGCTGCGCGGCGAGATCCTCGGCGGTCAAGCTGCCGACCGCCACCTCGGCCTCGGGCCTCTTGCCGTTGTGAGGCTGCCCCGCCTTGAGCTCCGCCAGGAGGGCCTGCGGGTCCAGCCCGGGCCCCGAGCCCGGCGCCGGCGGCCTGAAGGTCGCCACGGTCTCGGTCTCCAGCGAGGTCCCGCCGTGACGTTGCGGCGGGATCGCCGGGGCCGCGGCGGTCGGCAGGGTCGCCCCAGGCGTCACCGGCACCAGGGCGGTTTGGGTCTCGCGCGCTTGGCGGGCGGCCGCGATGGCCGTCGGCTTGCGCGGCGGCGGCGGCGGGTAGGTCTTGGCGATCAGGGTCAGGCGCTTGAAGCCTCGGTCCAGCAAGCTCGCGGTATGGCGGTTGCGGGATCGCGATGTCTTGCCGCCGAAGACCACGGCGATGACCCGGCGGCCATTGCGCACGCTCGAAGCCACGAGGTTATAGCCGGACGCGCGAATGTAGCCGGTCTTGATGCCGTCGGCGCCGGCATAGGTCCGCAGCAGCTTGTTGTGGTTCCGGTACCTGCGCCCGCGGTACTTGAAGCTCTTGGTGCCGAAGTAGTGGTAGTACTGCGGAAAATCCCGGATCAGCGCCCGCGCCAGGGTCGCCATGTCCCGCGCGGTGCTGAGCTGCCGGCGGTTGGGCAGGCCCGAAGCGTTGCGGAAGGTGGTCCGCTTCAGGCCGAGCTTGCGGGCCTTCTTGGTCATCTTCTGGGCGAACTGGCTTTCGGTGCCGCCGATCGACTCGGCCACGACGACGGCCACGTCGTTGGCCGACTTCGTCACCAGAGCCAGGATCGCGTCCTTCACGCGGATCGTCTGGCCCCGGCGCAAGCCCAGCTTGGAGGGCGGCATCCCCGCGGCCCGGCGTGAAACCCTAAGGCCCTGATTCAGCTTGAGCCGGCCCTTCTCCAAGGCGTCGAAGACCATGTAGAGGGTCATCATCTTGACTAGAGAGGCCGGATGGTTGCGGGTGTTGCTGTTCTTGGCGTGCAGGACTTCGCCGGTCTCGGCGTCAATGACGACCGAGGCGTATTTCGCCTGCGCCGGTGCGGCCGTCAGAAGAGCGGCGCCCGCGACCAGAAGGCAGACCAGAGCCAAGGCGACGACGCGCGTCGCAGGGCCAAAACGGATAACGCCGTCACCTGAGATAGTGGTCAAGTGCCAGTCCCCGAAAACCGCCGAATCGCTAAAAGACGCCGAAACTCTAAGCAATTCTGGATTCGCTGTCCAGAAATGGCGTTCTAGCTTCGAACAAAATGGTTAACCATTCTCTAGTCTCGTGAGATGTTCTAAAGATGACATACGCTCCAAGGCGTCAAGATATGCCGAAGAAGGCGCCTAGGCGCTTCCGAATTCTGCGCCGCGTCGGATCCGTCGCCGGGGTTACGGGCGGTCTGCTCCTCGTGGCCTGCGTCTACGAGGGTGCGATCGATTCCCCCGCGACCCAGAAGTTCACCTGGTTCAGCTACGTCAGCGGCGACGATATCCGTGCCGACTGCGAGCCCGGCAGCCCCGAGACCTATCGTTTTGTCTACAATGCCCGCTATGACGAGCAGATCCGCAGCTACGAGGTGCTGGTCGACGAAGCCGAGGGGAGCGCCTCGATCACTGCCCGGGCCCAGGGCAAGGCGTCGATCTCGACCCTGCGGCTCGACGACATCCTGGCCCCCTGGCGGTGGAAGAAGGCGCAGAGCCGGCTGGACGGCCAGGAGATGTCGCAGCTGCGCGAGGCCCTGGCCGAGGCCGGGTTCTACGGCCGGCCGGAGGTCGGGCTGGAGCTGAACTCCAAGGCCTTCTACTGGGCCGTGGTCGGTTGCATTGAGGGTAACTTCTACTACGGGGGCTGGCAGGATCCCGCCGCGTCCTTCAAGGACCTGCGCTTTCCGGCGATGCTCTTGGACCAGGACGGCACCGGCCTGGCGGTCAACCCGCCGCGGCCCCTGGACCCGATCGAGCTCGGGCGCTCGAACGGACCCGCTCAGGACCGGGGCGGAGACATCCCGCGCTTCCTGATCACGGTGGGCGAGGACGGCCTCGAGGGCGGCGGCCTGGGGCTGCGCGACCCCTTCTGACCCCGGGCGGGACCGGGCCGGCCGCAAGCCAGGAGCAAGCCGCCAAGAGCCTCAAATACGGGTCAAAATTTCTTTTGTTGCAGTGCACAATAATCCTTGACTTCGGGCTTGTCCGGTCTAATTATTGGGCCATGCTGCAACGCAGCAATGGATAGATCGCCGACCCGGTGGCTGCACTGGGTCCGAAGCAGGAGGAAGCCAGTATGGCCGTCAGGAAGAGCACCGCCGCGAAGAAGCCCAGGGCCGCGGCGCGGAGCACCCAGAAGAAGACCGAGACTGTCGTAGCGGCGGGCACCGAGGTGGCGCAGAGCGTCGTCGACGCCGGCGTCGAGACCGTCGAGGCCGCCGTTAAGACCGGCACTGAAGCCGCCGCTCAGAACGTGGAGCGGGCGGTGACGACTACCAACGCGCAGGTCAAGAAGGCCTCCAAGGCGATGTTCGCCGGCTATGGCGACTTCTCGGCCATGAGCCAGGAGAACATCGACGCCGTGGTCAAGGCCGGGCAGATCATGGCCGTCGGCATGGAGAGCGTGAGCCGCGAGCTGATGAGCTTCGCCAAGGCCCATGCCGAGGCCAACGCTGCCGCGGCGACCAAGATGTTCAGCGCCAAGACCATGCAGGAAGCCATCGACCTGCAGAACGCCTACGCGCGCGAGAGCTTCGACAAGGCGGTCGCGGAGACCGGCAAGCTGACCGAGATGTCGGTCAAGTTCGCCACTGACGCCTTCGCGCCGATTCAGAGCCGCGTCAACGTCACGGTCGAGAAGCTGCTGAAGCCGACCGCCGTCTGACGCTTTGTCCACAGATTATGGACGACCGGGCCCGGATCCAGCATCCGGGCCCTTTTTTTGCTTCCATCACCCCTTTTCCCCATCCGGTAAAATCCAATATGATTCGCAGGATGCGGCGTCGAGCGGCGCGGCATCCTTTGTTAACGGTGCCGTCAGACAATCGCGGATATGACCGACAAGCGCAAAGATCAGGGCCCGGACAATGGGAACGCCACCGGCGTCGTCGTCGAAAGCAAGCCCAGGACCAAGAAGCCGTCGATGTACAAGGTCCTGATGCTGAACGACGACTACACGCCGATGGAGTTCGTCGTTCACGTTCTGGAACAGTTCTTTTGCAAGAACCGCGAAGAGGCCACGCAGATCATGCTCCACGTCCATCGGCGGGGCGTGGGCATCTGTGGCGTCTACACCTATGAGGTGGCTGAGACCAAGGTGACCCAGGTGGTCGATTACGCGCGTCGCCACCAGCACCCCCTTCAATGCACTCTGGAGAAGGAATAGGCCTCCCGTGTTATCGAGCAACCTGGAACAGACCCTTCACCGAGCCCTGGCCGCGGCCAACGAGCGGCGTCACGAGTACGCCACGCTCGAACACCTCATGCTGGCGCTGACCGAGGATCCGGACGCGGTCGCGGTCCTGCGCGCCTGCGGGGTCGAGCTCGACCGCCTGCGCAGTGATCTGCTGGACTACATCGACAACGAGCTGTCCAACCTGATCACGGCCCAGCCGGGCGACGCCAAGCCGACGGCGGGCTTCCAGCGGGTCCTCCAGCGCGCCGCGATCCACGTCCAATCCTCGGGGCGGGAGGAAGTCACCGGCGCCAACGTCCTGGTCGCGATGTTCTCCGAGCGGGAGAGCCATGCCGTCTACTTCCTGCAGGAGCAGGAGATGAGCCGCCTCGACGCGGTCAACTACATCAGCCACGGCATCGCTAAGGTCCAGGGCCAGACCCAGGAGCGCACCGTTCACGGCGCCGACGAGGACGTGGCGGCCGAGAACGTCGTGCGCCGGGGCCACGAGGCGCTGGACTCCTACTGTGTTGATCTGAACAAGAAGGCGCGGGACGGGAAGGTTGATCCGCTGATCGGTCGAGAGCTTGAGATCGAGCGTACGATCCAGGTTCTGTGCCGTCGGACGAAGAACAACCCG
>JASJBF010000054.1 GCA_030066685.1 Kiloniellales bacterium
GGGTGATCCCGGCTCGGACCCAGACCTTGAGAGCCGATTTCTGCGGCCTCATGGCCGTCACCCCCTCCTGTATCCTCCCCCATCAAGGGGGAGGAGGCGCATGACCCGGCCTGCTCCGATTTGAACCGGACAGCCATGGATCAAGTCCGGCCATGACAGCTGGGAAGAAGGTTGTCGAGCGGGCGATATTCGGTCCAGACGTCCTCCTGAGGCTGTTCGGGGCCCCGCCGGGTGGGCTTCCGGGGCGGCCGGCAGGATCGGAAGGCCGTTCGCGCCTATGCCCCAGGGCGCAGCACAAACGCCCTTATGGGCCATGAGAAGTATTGTAACTAAGCTGTTTAGGTTAACTTCTTAATCATATATTCGTCCGATACTCCCACCGCAGTTTCACGGCGCAGGCGCGCTCGCAGGTAGCGCTCCGCCGGCTACACGATGAAACCTAGGTGGCCTCGGATGACCGACATTCAGACAATCCTCCTGAGCCAGCTGAACCGGCACCTGGTCGGTAGCGAGCTGGCCAAGGACATCGACGATGTCCTTGTCGACCGCTTCGGCGCGGCGAAGCAGGAGTACCGCAGCATCCCGAAGGAAGAGCTCGACGGCGACGTCGAGGAGAAGCGCGTCGAGCTCCTGAACAGGATCTCGATGCTGCAGAGCCAGACCTTCTTCAAGGTCAGCAAGGACGACGCGCTGACCCGGATGATCCCCAACCTCCTGATCCCCTACCTGATCGATCAGGGGGCGGCGGCCTACGAGGCGCGCAGCCTCCAGGACCTGACCATGCTGGACCACAACCTCCAGCAGTTCCAGAAGGTCCTGGACCAGGCGATCAAGCGCAGCCACGGCCGCCAGTCGTCGCGGCGCTACGGCGTGCTGGGCACGACCCTGGGCCTGATCGGCACGGTCGCCCTGGTGATCTGGGCGCATCGCGCCGGCCTCGACATGAACTGGACCATTCCGATCTTCTCGGTGCCGGTGCCGATCGTGCTGTGGAGCCTGGTCGGCTCCCTGGCGGCGATGTTCTACCGCTTCAACACCTCCTCCGAGACCGAGGATCCGCTGCGCCTGCTGCTGACCCGGCCGGTCTTCGGCGTCGGCATGGGCATGATCGTCTACTTCCTGATCGCCAGCTTCCTGGTGCCCGAGATCGCCGCGCTCAGCCTGGGCACCCACAAGGCCATGTGGGTGGTCGCCTTCCTGGCCGGCTTCAGCGACCGCTTCATCGACTTCACCTTCAAGCTGATCGTCGGCTCGCTCGGCCGCCTGACCAAGACCGACGCCGACCAGGCCGCCGAGGGCCTGGGTGGCGACAGCGCGCGCCGGACCATGGAGCTCCTGGAGGAGATGTCCTGGGGCCGCCATTCGATTCCCGACCGCGCCGGCATGCCGGAGCGCCGCCGGGCCCCCTCGGAGCGCGCTGCCCACGGCGCCGGACCGCGCGCCGCCGGCGACGGCGACGCTGCGGCCGGGGTCACGCCGCCGGTCGACGACGCCCGCACGAGGGGCGGTAAGGACGCGCCCCGGAACTGAGGAGCAGGTACCGAGGCCGCGGTCCTCGATCGAGATCCGCACGACCCTCCCGCCACCGAAGCTGGCCCCCGTCACGAAGCGGGGGCCTCTTTTTTGCGTTCGGGCCGAACCGGGCCCGCCACCTCACCGCAGGTAGCGGATCCACTGCCAGAGGTTGAGCAACGAGGCCAGGGAGCCGGCGACGTAGGTCAGGGCGGCGGCGCGCAGGATGCGTCGGGCCGCCGGCAGGTCGCGCTTGGGCAGGTAGCCGCCCCGGTCAAGGATTGGCAGGGCGCGTGCAAAGGAGGCGTTGAACTCGACCGGCAGGGTCGCCAGGTGGACCACGACCGCGCTGGCCATGGACAGGACCCCGATGCCGATGACGCCCAGGGTCAGCAGGGGCGAGCGGCTGATCAGGCCCCAGAAGGGCGAGGTCAGGGCGATCACCGAGCCCAGTCGCTGGAACAGGGCGGTCGCCTTGACCAGGCGGTGGCGGTTGACCAGCGGGGCGTAGGCGTCGCGGTGCTGCAGGGCGTGGCCGACCTCGTGGGCGGCCACGACCACCGCGGTCAGCGAGCGGCCGTTATGGTTCGGCTCGGTCAGGCGCACGACGCGGTCCGAGGGGTCGTAGTGGTCGCCGAGGGCGGTGACCTCGACCCCGACCCCCTGCAGGCCGGCCTCGTCCAGCAGGTGGCGCGCCAGCTCGCCGCCGGTGCCCGGAAAGTCCTTGCGGTCGTGGGCGTGGCGCGCCATGACCGCCTTGGCCCAGAGGCTGGGCCCGAAGACCACGGCCAGCACCAGCAGTATGAGCAACAGGTAAGGCACCCGGCAGAATCCTTAAGGGACGAGGCTGCTTCCGTCCTCTGAGATTGGAAGCCGATACCGGGATTGGAAGAGCGCCAGGGGCTCTATCAGCGCTCGGCCTGCTCGGTCAGCAGGGTGAAGAGCTCCTGGGGCTGGCGGACGCCGCGCAGGGCGTAGCGGCCGAGCGAGACCAGGCGGCTGGCGTCGCCGCAGCCGGCCGCCGCCGCGAAGGCGGCGGAGACCACGACGGTCTGGTCCAGGGCCCGCGACATGGCTTCGATCCGGGCGACCTCGTTGACGGCGGGCCCGACCACCGTGAAGTCCAGGCGGTCGCGTGAACCGATGTTGCCGAACTCGACCTCGCCCAGGTGCAAGCCGAGGCCGAAGTCGGCCCAGGGCAGGCCCTGGCGCTCCCGGCCCTCGCGCAGGGCCTCGCAGCGCTCGGCCGTGGCCGCGGCGGCGTTGAGGGCCGCGCAGCAGTTGGCCTCGTCGTCCGCGGCCTCCGAGAACATCGCCAGGAAGCCGTCGCCGGTGAACTTCAGGACCTCGCCGCCGAACTCGTGGACCGTGTTGACCATGCACTCGAAGTAGTCGTGCATCATGCCGAGCAGGCGGTCGCGTGGCTGGCTGTCCGAGATCTTGGTGAAGCCGCGCAGGTCGCAGTACCAGAGCACCGCGCGCAGGGTCTCGCCGCCGCCGCGCTTGACGCTGCCGGTCAGCACCCGGCGCCCGGCGGCGCGGCCCAGGTAGGCGGTCACCACGCTCTCGAAGGCGCGCTGGGTGGCACCGCGGTTGATCGCCAGGGCCAGGGCCGGGAAGAGCGCGTCCAGGGCGGCGATCTCGGCGTCGCGGAAGCCCTCGGGCCGGTCGGTGACCCAGGAGGAGATCAGCCGGTTTGTCGGCCCCGGACGGGCCTCTTCGCCGAAGCGGATCTGAAGGGCGTAGTAGTCGCTGGCGCCCTGCTCGCGGAAGCCGTCCAGGAGGGGAAAGCGGGTCGGCTGGTTGCTCTCCCAGAGCCGCTCGCGCAGGCGCATCACGTCGTGCCGCCACATGTAGGCGAAGGGAATGGCGTCGAGCTCTTCCTCTGTCGCGCCCGACTCCCCGCGCAGCCAGCCGTCTTCCTCCACTTCCTCGGCGTCCTTGCGCCAGATGTAGAGGTAGCCCTCGATGATCGGATGCAGGGTCGGCTGAGAGATGTTGACCCGCCAGAGCTGGAAGCCGGTCTCCGTCAGTCGGCGGCAAAAGCCCTCGAGCAGCATCTGAGCGCTGCGGCCGCCGAGGGCCTCGCCGATGATCCAGTCTTCGATCTCCAGGCGTTGCTCCGCCTGCATGGGCATCGGCCTTCCGTGTTCTCGGCCGTGCGGCGGGCTCCGCCCCTTGGGCTGAAAGCTAGGCCGCCGCGCGGATCCCCGCGGCCTTGACCTCGTCGCCGACGTAGGCCTCGAACTGCTTGAAGTTGACCTCGAAGCGCTTGGTCAGCTCCGCGGCCGTGGCGTCGTAGGCGCCCTTGTCGCGCCAGGTGTTCTTGGGGTCAAGGACCTCCGGCGGCACCTCGGGGCAGGACTGCGGCATGGCCAGACCGAAGTCCGGGTGCAGCAATGTGCCGACCTCGGCCAGGCGGCCGTCCAGGGCGGCGCGGACCATGGCCCGGGTGTGGCCGATCGCCATCCGCTCGCCGACTCCGTAGGCGCCGCCGGTCCAGCCGGTGTTGACCAGCCAGCAGTTGGCCCCGTGGCGGGCGATCTTCTCGCCCAGCATGCGGGCGTAGATCGAGGGATGCCGCGGCATGAAGGGCGCGCCGAAGCAGGTCGAGAAGGTCGCCGCCGGCTCCTTGCCGAGGCCCTTCTCGGTGCCGGCGACCCGGGCGGTGTAGCCCGAGAGGAAGTGGTACATCGCCTGCTCGGGCGTCAGCCGCGAGATCGGCGGCAGCACGCCGAAGGCGTCGGCGGTCAGCATGACCACGTTCCTGGGGTGGCCGCCGCAGCCGGAATCCACGATGTTGGGAATGAAGTCGATCGGGTAGCTGGCCCGGGTGTTCTCGGTCAGGCGATTGTCGTCGAGGTCGAGCCGGCGCGTGTCCGGATCCATGACGACGTTCTCCAGGATCGTCCCGAAGCGCCGGGTCGTGGCGTAGATCTCAGGCTCGGCCGCCGCCGAGAGCTTGATCACCTTGGCGTAGCAGCCGCCCTCGAAGTTGAAGACCCCCTTGTCCGACCAGCCGTGCTCGTCGTCGCCGATCAGGGCCCGGGTGCCCTCGGCCGAGAGCGTCGTCTTGCCGGTGCCCGAGAGCCCGAAGAAGATCGCCGTGTCGCCCCCGGGCCCGAGGTTGGCCGAGCAGTGCATGGGCAGGACGTCGCGCGCCGGCAGCAGGTAGTTGAGCAGCGAGAAGACCGATTTCTTGATCTCGCCGGCGTAGATCGAGCCGCCGATCAGCACCATCCGCCGGGCGAAGCTGACCACGACGAAGACCTCGGAGTTGGTGCCGTCGCGCTCCGGATCGGCTTGCAGGAAGGGCGCGTGCAGCACGGTGTAGGCCGGCTCGAAGCCCAGCAGCGACTCGCGGTCTGGCTGGATGAACATGTTGCGGGCGAAGAGGCTGTGCCAGGGGCTCTCGCTGACCACCCTCACCGGCAGCCGGTACCCCGGATCGGCGCCGGCATAGACGTCCTGCACGAAGAGCGGCCGGCGCTGCAGGTAGGCGGCGACCTTGGCGTGAAGCCGGGCGAAGTCGTCCTCCGGCATGGCGACGTTGACGTCGCCCCACCAGATGTCGTCCCGCGAGGCGGCCTCCTCGACGATGAACTTGTCCTTCGGCGAGCGGCCGGTGTGGACCCCGGTGGTCACGACCAGGGCGCCGCCCTCGGCCAGCGCGCCCTCGCCGCGGCGCAGCGTCTCCTCGTAGAGCGCGGCCGTGGTCAGGTTCCAGTGGACGTCGCCGCTGTTGATGATGCCGTGCTGCACGAGGCCGTGGCGGCTGACGGCCGGTCCCCTGTCGGTCAAGGCGGTCTACTCCCTAGTTGGCCCTGCCGGCCGGCCCTCGGCGCCTTGCGCGCTCTCGGCGGCCGCGTTCCCCTGGCGCAGTTCTAGGCGCCCAGCCGGGGCGGCGCAAGCCGTTGCGGCGGCCTTTCGGAGGCCAGAGCGAACTGGGGTGTCGGGGGCTTGGAGTCCATGATAATAGGATAAAAATCTTACGGCGTCGCCGCTGCCGGCGCGGCCAGGGCGCGGCGCCTCGAAAGGAAAAAGCTCGCTTCCCGCCTGGACGAACAAAATATAACTTAGTATATATGCCGATATTATTTGTATTCAATTTCACCCTGTCTTAACGACATAAGATTACATTGAGTGAAATACCTCACAGATAAGCCGGATAGTTGAGGTTGCGGTTTCTTTCCTAGCATGGATCAGTCAAGCGGAGGATAGGATGAAGAAATCACGGAACGCCGCCATCGTTGCCGCCTTTGCCTGCGGGCTTCTGGCCGCTCCGGCCCTGGCAGTGGACCCCCACCTCGTGCCGGCCCGCGATTTCGCCGCGGCCTCGGTGGCGAACTGGCTGAACGATCCGGTGATCCTGCGCAGCATCAAGGCGCACAACGCCCGCCATGCCGAGCTGTCCCGTGGTGAAATCGAGGCGCTCGACATCCAGTGGCGCCTGGAGACCGCCGCCGCCGATCGGCCCCTGATCGACAGTGTCCTGCAGAGCCAGCTGTCGAAGTGCCTGATGTACCTCAGGAAGGCGGCCGGCGGCCGGGTGACCGAGATTCTGGTCATGGATGCCTACGGCATGATCGTGGGCGTGGACCATGCCAATTCCGACTACTGGCAGGGCGACGAGGACAAGTGGCGCAAGACCTATCTCGCCGGCCCCGGCGCGGTCTTCGTGGACGATGTCGAGCACGACCCCTCCACCGACGCCTTCCAGTCGGAGGTCAGCTTTGCGATCACCGACCCGGAAAGCGGCGAGGTGATCGGTTCGATCACCCTGGGCATCGACGTCGACAGTCTGACGCAGAACGAAACTTGAGGGAGGTGGCGCGGGCGGCTCGGCCGGTCCAAACCGCCGGAGCCGCCCGCGCCGACCAGCCCTGCCCTCCGGTGGGCCATGGGCCCCGATTTGCTCGGCAGATCGCGTGGGTGGAATGTGTTCACAGATGGATACAACTTAACGACTCCTTAATAATACTTCGATTGACTATCGGGAACCAATCCAATTACAGGCCATCATTGGTTTGATGGCCTTCGTCACTTGGAGACTTCCGCGTTCACTGGGGGATTCCCGATGACCCATCCAATCCGCGGCCTGGTGCTGGCAGGCTGCTTTCTCGGCTTCCTGGCCGGTGCGGCGCAGGCGGCCGAGCAACACGTCGAGCCGATGAAGAACTTCGCCAAGAACACGGTGCAGCAGTGGATCGGCGAGCCGGTCATGATCAGCGCGATCAAGGCGCAAAACGACCGCTACGCCGACCTCACCCAGTCGCAGATCGACAGCATGGACATTCAGTGGCGCACAGAGACGGTGCTGAGCCGCAAGCCGCTGATCAAGCAGGTGTCCGGCAACCCGTTGTCGGCCCGCTTGAAGGAGCTGAAGGCCGCGACCAAGGGCGTGGTCACCGAGATCTTCGTCATGGACAACCGGGGCATGAACGTCGCGATCAGCGACGTCACCTCGGACTACTGGCAGGGTGACGAGGACAAGTGGCAGAAGACCTTCCTGGCCGGTGCTGGCACCGTCTTCGTCGACGCGGTCGAGCACGATGCCTCGACCGACAGCTTCCAGTCCCAGCTCAGCATGTCGATCGCCGACCCGGCGACCGGAGAGGTGATCGGCGCGATCACCGTCGGCATCAACGTCGACCGCCTGAACGCCGTCGGGCTCTGACGCGTCGGCCGATTGTTTCGCGGGGCCGCCGCCGAGCCGCGGCGGCCCTGCGGCCCGTCGCCGGCCCGGGCTCAGCCCCCGCGCCGCCGGGCCGCCTTGGTCAGGCGAACCAGCTCGACCCGGCAAGATTCAGCATCGCGCACCGACTTCTCAAAGCGTCCTCGGTCGAGCTTGCGGCCGCGCCTGAGGTCGAAGCCCTCGGGGTCGACCCCGACCAGCTGCCAGCCTTCGCCGTCCAGCCCCAGGACGCGCCCGGCGATCAGGTCCAGGGCATCCGCGTGGTCCTGGTTCATGTGGGCGATGATGTCGCCCTCGGCGGCAGCCAGCGCGGCCGGTCCCGCCTCGATCTCCAGCTCCCCGCCCTCCAGCCAGTGGATCCGGCCGAAGCCGGCGACCAGGTGGGCCGCCTCGGGCTCCACCCTGTAGAGCCGGAAGTCCCCGAAGCCGGCATAGGTCGCCGCAGTGGGGTGCCGGGCCACGAAGCGGTCGAGCAGCGCCGCATCGCGGACCACGGCCGCGCGGCCCTGAACCGAGGCGCGTGCCCCGGTCAGCGGCTCCTCCTCCGGCCCGTGGCCGTCGAGCAGAAGCGACACCCGGGGGTCGGCGGCGATGTTCTTGCTGTGGTCCGCGAGGTCCGAGAGCAGCAGCAGGGGCGCGCCGCCCTGGTCGCAGGCCATCAGGACCAGCGAGGCGTAGGGCGCCTGCGCGCCGCCCCGCTGCAGCGTGGTCGCCAGGGCCGCGGTCTCGGCGCGGCGCAGCAGGTCCTTGACGATGGCCCCTGGCCGGGCCTTTGGTTTCGGCTGCTCCATAAGGTTAACAACTGCGCCCGGTCCGGACCGGGGTCAAGGGCCGCCGTCGCCCGGGGGAGGGTCACGCCGGAAAGAGCGCGACAATGCCCCGGGTTTGCCCCAAAGCGGCCACAGTGCCCGGGCAAGAAGGCCGCTCTGGCAATTCCACCTCGTTCTGCCTACATGCTTTAGCAATAAGAAAGGGCAGCCATGCAGCCAACCATCGCCCTGGTCGACGACGACCGCAATATCCTAGCGTCGGTGTCCATCGCCCTGGAAGCGGAGGGCTTCAAGGTGCGGACCTACACCGATGGCTCGGAGGCCCTGCGGGCCTTTCAGGCGAGCCCTGTGGACCTGGCCATCCTCGACATCAAGATGCCCCGCATGGACGGCATGGAGCTGCTCGGCCATCTGAGGAAGTCCTCGACCCTGCCGGTGATCTTCCTGACCTCCAAGGACGACGAGGTGGACGAGGTCCTGGGTCTCAGGATGGGCGCCGACGACTACATCACCAAGCCCTTCTCCCAGCGCCTGCTGATCGAGCGGATCCGCGCCCTGCTGCGGCGCGAGAAGCTCTCGCAGGACGACGGGGCCGAGGTCACCGCGGAAAAGCCCCTGACCCGCGGCGACCTGATGCTGGACCCGGCGCGCCACCTTTGCACTTGGAAGGCGGAAGCGGTTAATCTCACCGTCACCGAGTTCCTGATTCTCAAGGCGTTGGCCCAGCGCCCTGGGCACGTCAAGAACCGCGATCAGCTGATGGACGCGGCCTACGGTGAGCACATCTACGTTGACGACCGGACGATCGACAGCCACATCAAACGCCTGCGAAAGAAGTTCAAGGTCGTCGACGACGGGTTCTCGCAGATCGAGACGCTCTACGGCGTTGGCTACCGCTACAAGGACGCCTGACCCACAGACGCCTAAGCCGGGGGCGGCGGCGCGCCGCCTGGAAGGGGGATGACGGCCGAAAGCGAGATCAAGCCGCTGCTCGCGCCGCGGGCGGGGGTGGAAGACGTCAGCGACGTCGCCGAGCAATCTCAGGCGCGACGGGGTGGGCGTTTGCCGATTCTGGGCTCGCCCCTGACCCGCCGGATCCTCACCCTCAACGTCCTGGTCCTGCTGATCCCGGTCCTCGGCCTGCTGCATCTCGAGCAGTTCCGCGACAGCCTGATCGAAGCCGAACTCGAGGCCCTAAATGTGCAGGGCCGGGCCTTCTCGCTCTCCCTCGCCGGCGGCGCCGTCGTGGTCAGCCCGAGCGGCGAGGAATCGATCCTTCCCGAGGCGACCCGCAACATCATGCGCATCCTGCTGCCCGGCTCCGGGGTCCGGGCCCGGCTCTTCGACCGGGGCGGCAACCTGGTGGCGGACTCCTTCCGGCTCACGGGCAAGGGCGGCCAGGTGCACGTGGTCGAGCTGGCGCCCCTTGACGGCGGCACGGCGGTGTCGCGAACCCTGAGCCGGATGCTCGACCGGGCCATCGACTGGCTTCCCGGGGTCGATCACCTGCCGGTCTACTACGAGGCCCCGGTGCAGCGCGCGACCGACTACGACGAGGTCGCCATGGTCCTGCGAGTCGGCCGCGGCGGTGGCATGGCCCGGGTCGGCCGGCGCGGCGGCCTGGTGCTTTCGGCCGCGGTTCCAGTGCAGCGCTACCGGCAGGTGCTGGGCGCCCTGATGCTGTCCAAGGACGGCAGCGTCATCGAGTCGGCGGTGCGCAACCGGCGCCGGGACATCCTGCTGGTCTTCGCCATCGCGCTTGGGGTGACGATTCTGCTCTCGATCTATCTGGCCAGCACCATCGCCCGGCCGGTGCAGCGGCTCGCCGAGGCCGCCGATCGGGTCCGGCACGCCAAGGGCCGCCAGGTCGAGATCCCCGACATGTCGCATCGCCGCGACGAGGTCGGCGAGCTCTCCGCCGCCCTGATCGACATGACCGAGTCGCTCTGGACCCGCCTGGACGCGATCGAGCGCTTCGCCGCCGACGTGGCGCACGAGATCAAGAACCCGCTCACCTCGGTGCGCAGCGCGGTCGAAACCGTGGCCCGGGTCGACGACCCGGAGCAGCAAAAGAAGCTGATGAGCATCATCCTCGACGACGTGCAACGCCTGGACCGGCTGATCAGCGACATCTCCGACGCCTCGCGGCTGGATGCCGAGCTGTCCCGGGCGCAGACCGAATCCGTCGACCTGAGTCAGCTCCTCGGCGCCCTGTCCGAGACCTACGACGCCGTGATCGAGCAGAAGGAGCTCAAGTTCGAGCTCAGCCTGCCGACCCGCGACGTCGTGGTCCAGGGGATCGAGGGCCGGCTGGGCCAGGTCTTCCGGAACCTGATCAGCAACGCCATTTCCTTCAGCCCGCCGGGCGGCGCGATCCGGCTGCTGGTGCGCCCGCAGGCCGGCGCCGTCGACATCCTGGTCGAGGACGACGGGCCGGGCATTCCGGAGACCAAGCTCGCCGCCATCTTCGACCGCTTCTACAGCGAGCGGCCGAGCGACGAAAAGTTCGGCACGCACTCGGGGCTCGGACTGTCGATCTCGAAGCAGATCGTCGAGGCCCTTGGCGGCCAGGTCACCGCCGAGAACCGGCGGGACTCGGACGGCGCGATCATCGGTGCCCGCTTTCGCGTGCGCCTGCCGCTCGATTGACCCCAGCCTCCATGGCAGAGGCCCTCGTCCACGCCACCTGCGTCGTGGTCAAGGGCGTCGGCCTTCTGCTGCGCGGCCCCTCGGGGTCCGGCAAGTCGGACCTGGCGCTGCGTCTGATCGACGCCGGCGCGGCCCTGGTCGCAGACGATCAGACCGCCTTGCGGACCCGCCGAGGCCGTCTCGTCGCGCGGTCGCCCGATACGCTGGCGGGCAAGCTGGAAGTCCGCGGCCTGGGGATCCTCGAGCTGGCCCACAGCGCGGAGGCGGAGGTCGGACTGGTCGTCGACCTGCGACCGGGACAGGAACCGGAGCGACTGCCGGAGGCGGCCGAGGCGGAGATCCTTGGGGTCTGCCTGCCGCGGCTGCAGCTCGATGCCTTCGGCCCTTCGGCCGCCGCCAAGCTGCGCCTTGCCGCTCGGAGCCTCGGGACGCTACAACAGCCCGGTCCAGGGACCTGGAGCGGGCTGGGGCCCGAGACCATGACGACCGCAAGCGTGACCACCAGCAACGACGCCGCCGCCCGCGGATCCGCCGATCCCGAAGCCGGGACCTTTGAGCGGCCGGAGGTCCCTGCGGATCGCCGCCTGGTCCTCGTCACGGGCCTTTCGGGGGCGGGCCGCTCCTCGGCCCTGAAGGCGCTCGAGGACCAGGGCTACGAGGCGATCGACAACCTGCCCCTGGGCTTTCTCGCCGCGGTGACTCGCGAAACCTCTGTGCCGCCGGCGGACCGAACCGAACCTGCAACCGAGCTCGGAGAGCGTCCGGTCGCGATCGGCATCGATACGCGGACGCGGCACTTCGCGGTGGAGACCTTCCTGGCCCAGCTGGAGACCATGGCCGAGCGGCCGGGCCCGGATCCCCTGCTTCTCTTCATCGACTGCGACGACGACGTGCTGGTCCGCCGTTACGCCGAGACCCGGCGCCGCCATCCCCTGGCGCTGGACCGCCCGGTGGCGGACGGCATCCAGGCCGAGCGTCGCCTGGTGACTCCCTTGCGGGCGCGGGCCGATCTGGTCATCGACACCTCGGAGCTGACGCTGGGCGGACTGAGGACCCAACTCGCCGAGCGGCTGGGGCTGGGCGCGGGTGGCGGCATGCTGGTGTCGGTGCTGTCCTTCTCCTACCGTTTCGGCCTGCCGAGGCACGCCGATCTGGTCTTCGACGTCCGCTTCCTGGCCAATCCGCATTACGAACCCCTGCTGAGGCCACTTACCGGGCGCGACGAGCCGGTCGCGGCCTACGTACAGGAAGATCCCGGATTTTCCATTTTTTTCAATCATCTGACGGAGCTTCTCGAGCCGCTTCTGCCGCGCTATCGCAAGGAGGGCAAGAGCTATCTGACCTTGGCCGTGGGCTGCACCGGCGGCCGGCACCGCTCCGTTGCGGTCGCTGAGCGCCTGGCGGCCTGGCTCGCCGACAAGGTGCCGCAGGTCAAGCTCCACCACCGCGATGTCGGGCGCAGCCACGGCGCCGGGCCGAGACCGGAAGAGGAAAAACCATGATCGGACTGGTTTTGGTTACCCATGGCGGCCTTGCCCGCGAGTTCCTGGCCGCCGTCGAGCATGTCGTCGGCCCGCAGGAGCAGGTGGCGCTGGTCTGCATCGGCCCCGAGGACGACATGGAGGAGCGCCGCCAGCAGATCATCGACGGCGTCGACCGGGTCAACGGGGGCGACGGCGTGGTGGTGGTCACTGACATGTTCGGCGGTACGCCATCGAACCTGGCGATTTCGGTCTTGGATCAGGGCCACGTCGAGGTGATCGCCGGCATGAACCTGCCGATGCTGATCAAGCTGGCCAGCCTGCGGAGCGAAAAGCCGATCGGGGTCGTGGTCGCCGAGGCCCGGGAAGCCGGTCGCAAATACATCAATGTCGCGTCCGAACTGCTGGCCGGGGAGGCCGCGGCGAAGGTCAAGAAATGAACCGGGATCAGGTCTTGGTCGCCAGGCGTCGCGTGACCATCGTCAATCAGCGCGGGCTGCATGCCAGGGCGGCGGCCAAGTTCGTCAAGCTGGCCGGCAGCTACGAGGCCGAGATCCTGGTCCGCAAGGACGGCACCGAAGTCTCCGGCCTCTCGATCATGGGGCTGATGATGCTGGCCGCAGGGCTGGGCGCGGAGATCGAGCTGCAGGCGAAAGGCCCGGCGCGGGAACCCGCGCTGGCCGCGCTGGCGGGCCTGGTCGCCGCCGGCTTTCACGAGGAGGCCTGATGAGCGGCGTCCGGATTCCGCCGCTGAAGCGGAACAGCCTTCGGGCCTCCGGCCGCCTTGGGGACGTCGGGCGGTGGCGCCGCCTGCGCCTGCAGGCAGGGCCATGAACCGCGCGATCCGGATCCCGGTACCCGGGCGGCGGCGGCACAGGCGATAGACGACAGGCAAGATGGCGGCAAAGCGGGAAAAGAAGGGCAAGGGGGGCCGAAAGCGGCCCGGCGGCGAGCGCGTGCTGCAGGGCCTGGCGGTCTCCCCCGGCGTTGCGGTCGGCCAGACCTTTTTGCGCGAAGCCGGCGAGATCCAGATCAACGAGTACACGGTATCGCGGCGCCAGGTTCCGGTCGAGGCGGAGCGCTTCGAGAAGGCGGTGGCCAGGGCGCATGGCCAGCTGGACAAGATCCGGGCCCACGCCGACAACTTGCACGGCACGGCGGCCGAGGAACTGGGCTACCTGCTGGATGCCCACGAGCAGATGTTGTCCTCGGCGCGCCTGACCAAGGGCGTCGTCCGCCGCATCGAGCAGGGGCGGATCAACGCCGAGGCGGCGGTCATGGCCGAGATCACCGAGATCGCCGCCAACTTCGAGGGCATGAACGACCCCTACCTGGCGGCCCGGGCCGACGAGATCCGGGAGGTCGGCCTGCGTCTGCTGCGCAGCCTCTCGGACCGTCCCTACCAGGGCTTCAAGGAGGTCCCGGCCGGCTCCGTCATCCTGGCCGAGGAGATCACCCCGGCGGACACGGCGCTCATGGACCCCCGGCGGGTCGGGGGCTTCGCCTGCGTGCTCGGCGGTGCCGAGAGCCACACCGCGATCATGGCCCGCTCCCTGGGCCTGCCGGCGGTGCTCGGGGTCGGCGGGCTGCTGGAGGACGTGGTTCCGGGCGAGACGGTGATCGTCGACGGCTCCGACGGCCTGGTCATCCTGCGGCCGACCGCCAAGCGCCTGGCCGACTACAAGCGCCGCCAGCAGGCCATGGAGCGCGAGGCACGGGCCCTGGTGCGCCTGAGGACGCGGCCTGCGGTCACCCGGGACGGGGTGACGGTGGCGCTGCAGGCCAACCTGGAGCTGCCGCGGGAGGTCTCCCAGGCGCGCTCGGCGGGGGCCGAGGGCATCGGCCTTCTGCGCACCGAGTTCCTCTACATGAACCGGGACACTTTGCCCGACGAGGAGGAGCAGACCGCGGCGCTGCGCGAGATCGTCCGCGCCATGGGCGGCCGCCCGGTCACGGTGCGTACGCTCGACGTCGGCGGGGACAAGCTGGCCCCCTCCCTGCGGCCGCGCTTTTACGGTACCGCCAACCCGGCGCTCGGCCTGCGGGCGATCCGGCTGTCGCTGAAGGAGCCGGAACTGCTGGATACCCAGCTGGCGGCGATGCTCCGCGCCGGGGCCGAAGGGCCGATCCGGATCCTCCTGCCGATGATATCGACGGTCGCCGAGGTCGTGGAGGTCCGGAAGGCGCTCGCCGCCACCGCCCGGCGCCTCGAGCGAAAGGGAGAAAAGATCGCCGATCCGCGACCGCCGGTCGGGGTGATGATCGAGATCCCCGGCGCGGCGCTGGCCGCCGACGCCATCGCCTCGGTGGCGGATTTCTTCGCCATCGGCAGCAACGACCTGACGATGTACACGCTGGCGATCGACCGCGGCGAGGAATCCGTCGCGCACCTCTACAACCCGCTGCATCCGGCGGTGCTGCGGCTGATCCAGTTCTCCGTCGAAGCGGCGCTGCGGGCCCGCCTGCCGGTCAGCGTCTGCGGCGAGATTGCCGGCGACCCGCGCTTCACTCCGCTGCTGCTCGGTCTCGGCGTACGCGATCTTTCGATGTCGGCCAACTCCCTGCTCCGGGTCAAGCAGCAGATCCGTGGCCTCGACATGCAGGCCGCCGCCCGCCGCGCCCAGGTCATCATGGATCAGACCGACAGCGCCCGGATCGCGGCGCTGCTGGATGACTTCAGCGAATCCCTGTGACCGATCGGCCGAACGTCCGGGATCCGTCCGCCCGGAAAAGCTAGAGGGGCACCCCGTTTGCCGGGATGCCCCTCGAACTGACCAGTCTTGCCCTTAGTCAAGTCACCGCTGACAGCGGCCTTCTTGCCGTCTGGGACGGCCTTGAGAATTCCTGTCCTCCCGGTGTTCCGTTCCTTGAGGTGTTCAGGCTTTCCCCTCTGCTTGACTGGGCGTCGTGCTAGGCCATTAAGAGGCCGCGTCCAGCTTCGAAGCCACACCGTCGAACAGCGTGTCCAGCGAGCTGCCGACGGAGGTCAGGGCGCCGATGGCGGCGACTGCGATCAGAGCGGCGATCAGGCCGTATTCGATGGCCGTCGCGCCGGACTCGTCCTTCGCGAAGGAATGCAGGGACTTGAACATAGGGGTATCCTCCAATGAACAAACAAGCGCGATCGCGCGATTTGGTGTAGTTTGTCTACACCCGGATCTTGGACTTGAAATATTAATATTAGGTAACGCCCACCACAGAAATGCCACATCAAAATAATGAAAATATATAGCGCGTTTTATGTTTCATATTTACTGCGAAATTAACCTTAGAACGCCAAGTAATTCCCTGTGCGGCGCCGCGGCGCCCGGCGCTTGTCGCTGTCGCCGCTGGCTGTTAAACCCTCCGCGATTCGGCCGCTATCGGCGACCCTGAACACGGAGAACGGAAAAATGGCGCAATTCGACGACTACAAGGTGGCCGATATCGGCCTCGCCGACTGGGGTCGCCGGGAGATCGCGATCGCGGAGACCGAGATGCCGGGCCTCATGGCCCTGCGCGAGGAGTTCGGCAAGGCCCGGCCGCTCGAGGGCGCGCGGATCACCGGCTGCCTGCACATGACCATCCAGACCGCGGTCCTGATCGAAACCCTGCGGGCTCTGGGCGCCGAGATTCGCTGGTCCTCCTGCAACATCTTCTCCACCCAGGATCACGCGGCGGCGGCGATCGCCGCCAGCGGCGTGCCGGTCTTCGCCTGGAAGGGCGAGACCGAGGAGGAGTACTGGTGGTGCATCGAGCAGACCATCGAGGGCCCGGACGGCTGGCGGCCGAACATGCTGCTCGACGACGGCGGCGACCTGACCGTGGTCATGCACGACAAGTATCCCGAGCTCATGACCGAGGTCCGCGGCGTTTCGGAGGAAACCACCACCGGCGTCCACCGCCTCTACGAGATGGCCAAGGCCGGAAAGCTCGCGGTGCCGGCCTTCAACGTGAACGATTCGGTGACCAAGTCGAAGTTCGACAACATCTACGGCTGCCGGGAATCCCTGGTCGACGGCATCCGCCGGGCGACCGATGTGATGATGGCCGGCAAGGTCGCGGTGGTCTGCGGCTACGGCGACGTCGGCAAGGGCTCTGTGCGCTCCCTGGCCGGCGCCGGCGCCCGGGTCATGGTCACCGAGATCGACCCGATCTGCGCCCTGCAGGCGGCGATGGACGGCTTCCAGGTCGTGACCCTGGACGAGGCCGCCTCCCAGGGCGACATCTTCGTCTCGGCGACCGGCAATGCCGACGTCATCACCATCGACCACCTGCGTGCCATGAAGGACCGGGCGATCGTCTGCAACATCGGCCACTTCGACAACGAGATCCAGGTCGAGTCCCTGCGCAACATGAAATGGCACAACATCAAGCCGCAGGTCGACGAGATCGAGTTTCCCGACGGCAAGCGGGTGATCCTCCTGGCCGAGGGCCGCCTGGTGAACCTCGGCTGCGCGACCGGGCACCCCAGCTTCGTGATGAGCGCCTCCTTCACCAACCAGGTGCTGGCGCAGATCGAGCTTTGGACCAACCCCGGCAAGTACGACAAGCAGGTCTACGTCCTGCCGCGGCACCTCGACGAGAAGGTCGCCGCCCTGCACCTCGAGAAGGTCGGAGCGAAGCTGACCAAGCTGACCCAGGCGCAGGCCGACTACATCGGGGTCCCGGTGAAGGGGCCCTTCAAGTCCGAGGCCTACCGCTATTGAGGATGCCGCTCTTCGCGTCCCCGACGCCGCGGTCCAGGCCCCTGCTCGGAGCGCCTGGTCCGGCTCGGCTTGTTCGCACCCGGCAAAGGAACTAGACTCGCGTATTACTAGGGTCTTCTAGGTATATCGACCTTGGCGGCACCCTACCGAATGTACGTGCGGCGAATTGACCCGATCGACCGGCGGGTTCGGCTAAGCGGCCTTCAACGGCAAGGGGCAATCGGCTCGTGCTGCCCACCGCTCTGATCGCGCTGCTGGTCGCTGCCGGCGCCTGCCTCTACCTGGGCCGCCGGCTGGCCAGCCTTCAGGAGGAAAGCGGCGCGATCAGGCGTCAGGCCGCCATCGCCGAGGCTCGTCTCGCGGCGGCCACCCTGGGCAGCTTCGATCTCTCGGACAAGGCGGCCGGCGCCTCTCCCGGCCTGATCGCTGGTCTCGGCCTGGAGGGCGCTCCGGCGGACGGCCACGGACCGGACAGCCTGGAAGCCGTCCTGGCGATACTCGCAGACTCCGAGCGGCAGTCTCTAACGGCGGCGATCGAGGCCCTCGAGCGCGCGGGCGACGGCTTTCGGCTCGTGCTGAAACCGGAGCGGGGCCCGGCGGCCGTCTCGGTATCCGGCGTCCGCTTCGACGGTCCGGACGGGGACGCCGAGCGTTCCGCCTTTCTCTGGTTCCAGGACGTCGGCGAGGACGTTACCCGCCTCGAGCGGGCCGAGGCCGAACGGTCGCTGCGCGAGGCCCTGCTCGACAGCTTGCCGGTGCCGGTCTGGCTGCGCGACGATTCGCTCGAACTCAGCTACTGCAACGCGGCCTACGCCGGGGCCGTCGACCGGGAGCGGGAGTCGGCGGTCGCGGACAGCGTCGAACTGCTCGACCAGGCGCAGGGTGCGCCGGGCCTGGCGCTGGCCCGTCGGGCGCGCGAGGGCGGTGCCGCAGTGAGCGAATCCCACCACGCGGTGGTCGGCGGCGAACGCCGGCTCATGGCGGTCGAAGAGCGGCCCTTCGGCGACCAGGGCCTGGTCGGCCTGGCCATCGACCGGACCGATGTCGAAGAGCTGCAGTCCGAGCTCAGCCGGCACATCGATGCACATTCCGAGGTCCTCGACAATCTGGCAAGCGGCATCGCGATCTTCGGCCAGGACATGCGGCTCAAGTTCTACAACGGCGCCTACGCGCGCATGTTCCACCTGGACGAAGACTTCCTGGCGAGCGAACCTCATCTCAACGACGTTCACGAGGCGCTGCGGGAGCGTCGGCAGATTCCCGAGTCCGCCGACTTTCCCAAGTTCAAGAAGGAACGGCTGCGCGCCTTCCAGACCTTGATCGAGCCCCTGGAGGAACTGCAGCACCTGCCCGACGGCAGTACCATCCGCACGGTGGTCGCGCCGCATCCCTTCGGCGGCGTGCTCTCGATCTGCGAGGACGTGACCGATCGCCTGGCACTCGAGCGCTCCTACAACACCCTGATCGCGGTCCGCCAGGAGACCCTGGACAACCTCTTCGAGGGGGTTGCGGTCTTCGGCAGCGACGGGCGCCTCAAGCTCCACAACCCGGCTTTCGCGCGGATCTGGGAGCTTTCGGCCGAGAGCCTGCAGAACGAGCCCCACGTCCGCGACCTGCTGCCGCAGCTCCGCCGCTTCTATCCGATCAGGGACGACTCCTGGCCGGAGGCCGAGGAGCGCATGGCCGTCCAGGTCACCGAGGCGGAGCCGCGCAGCGGCCGCCTCGAACGTAGCGACGGCATGGTCCTCGACTGGTCCCAGGTGCCGCTGCCCGACGGGGCCAGCCTCTTCACCTATTTCGACGTCACCGATTCGACCCGGGTCGAACGTGCGCTGCGCGAGCGGGCCGAGGCGCTGGAGACCACCGACCGCCTGAAGTCCGAGTTCATCGCCAACGTCTCCTACGAGCTGCGCACGCCGCTCAACGCGATCATCGGCTTCGCGGAGATCCTCGAGAAGCAGCTCTTCGGCGAGCTCAACGACCGCCAGCTGGACTATGCCCGGGCGATCGTCGAATCCTCGGAGCGCCTGATCAGTCTGATCAACGACATCCTCGACCTGGCCACGATCGAGGCCGGCTACCTGCAGCTGGAGCTGGAGTCGATCGACATACGCGAGCTGCTGAACAGCATCTTCACCCTGGGCCACGAGCGCGCCCGCAGCCGCGGTCTCGAGCTGGCCCTCGACTGCGAGGAGGATGTCGGCGCGGTGGTCGCCGATCCGCGGCGGCTCAAGCAGGCGCTCTTCAACCTGCTGTCGAACGCCTTCAAGTTCACCCCGGAAGGCGGCAGCGTCACCGTGTCCGCGGTCCGCGACAACGGCGAGCTGCTGCTTTCGGTCGCCGACACCGGGGTCGGGATCCCGGTGGAGGAGCACGGCCGGGTCTTCGACAAGTTCATCCGCGGGCCCGGCAACCCGCGCCAGGCCGGTGCCGGCCTGGGGCTGTCGCTGGTGCGCAGCCTGATCGAGCTTCACGGCGGCCGGATCGAGCTCGCCTCGGAGCTGGATCGCGGCACCAAGGTGACCTGCCGGATCCCGGTCGAGCCGCCGCTGTTGGCCGTCGAGGCGCCGGCCGACGTCCGTCAGGCCTGACCGGGGACGCCCTTGGTGGTCGAGTATTCCCAGTGCAGGGTCTCATCCGGACGGACCCGGGCGTGGATCGCGTGCGCCGCCATGGCCGCCTCCGAGAAGCCGCAGAGGATCAGCTTCAGCTTGCCCGGATAGCTGTTGATGTCGCCGATGGCATAGATGCCCTCGGCACTGGTCATGCAGGTCTCCGGGTCGACTGCGATCTGACCGCGATCCAGGTCCAGGCCCCAGGACGCGATCGGGCCGAGGTTCATCGACAGCCCGAAGAAGGGCAGCAGGATGTCGGCCTCCAGGCGCCGCTCCTCGCCCGAGATCTTGCGCACGATGACGGCTTCCAGCTGGCCGTCTCGGCCTTCCAGGCCGTGCAGCTGATAGGGCACGACCAGGCGGACGACGTCGCCGGCGCTGGCCAGCTCCTGCAGGCGAGCCACGTTCTCCGGTGCGCCGCGGAACTTGGCGCGCCGGTGCACGACGTGGATCTGCGCGGCCAGCTCGGCCAGGGACAGGGTCCAATCGAGGGCCGAGTCGCCGCCGCCGGCGATGACGATGCGCTTGCCGCGAAGGTCTTCGCGCCGGCGGACCATGTAGAAGACGCTCTTGCCCTCGTAGTCGCGGATGCCCTCCAGCGGCGGGCGGTTCGGACCGAAGGCGCCGCCGCCGGCCGCGATCACCACCGCCTTGGCGTCGAGGCGCAGGCCGCCGTCGGTCTCGAGCGACCAACGTCCCCCGGTGGTGGCTTCGATGCGCTCGACCCTCTGGCCTAGGTGATAGACAGGCTCGAAGGGTGCGGCCTGCTCGCCCAGCCGCTCGACCAGCTCCGAGGCCTGGATCCGCAGGTAGCCGGGGATGTCGTAGATCGGCTTCTCGGGGTAGAGCGCGGCGCATTGGCCGCCCAGGGAGTCCAACGCGTCGATGACATGGCAGCGGATTTTCAGCATGCCCAGCTCGAAGACCGCGAAGAGGCCGACAGGGCCGGCGCCGATGATCGCGACATCGGTGGTCGCTGTGGTCTTCGTCTCTGTCGTCTGGGACTTGGACTCGCCGGAGGATTCTAGCATCGGGACTGTGCGGATGGTGGTCGGGGCCGGTCGGGTTTCGGGTCGTCTGAGCGCGCCCTACGATGGCCGCCGGCCCCTGCCTTGGCAAGCCTTGCATCCTCGCCGGATCGCCGCTAAGTCGCTTCCGCCGTTGCCCGACTCGGGGCCGCCCGCTAAGAAGAGCCCGTCATGGCCGTCGCCCTCCGAACTCCGCCAAAGCGACAGCTCCGCCTGGACGACCGGGCCGCGACCGAGGCCCTCGCCCGGCGGGTCGCACCCCTGCTGCGCGCCGGCGACCTGGTCGCGCTCTGGGGCGACCTCGGCTCTGGCAAGACCAGCTTCGCGCGCGCCCTGATCGGCGCCTTGCCGGCCGCCGACCCGGCCGCCGAGCCCGAGGAGGTGCCGAGCCCGACCTTCACCCTGGTGCAGATCTACGACCGCCGGCCGGCACCGGTTTGGCACTTCGACCTCTACCGGATCCGGGACCCCGAGGAGGTTCTCGAGCTGGGCTTCGAGCAGGCCCTGGCCGAGGCCGTGAGCCTGGTCGAATGGCCGGAGCGGCTCGGCGCCCTGCTGCCGGAGGACCGGCTCGACCTGCGCCTCGACTTCGGGCCGGCGCCCGAGGCCCGCGTCGCGCGGCTGGAAGGCCACGGTGCCTGGGCGGCGCGGCTGGCCGATCTCGAACTCGACGGAGAGCCGTGGACTTGAGCGCGCGCGAGGACGTCATCCAGGCTTTTCTCGATGCCCAGGGCTGGGGCGGCGCCGCGCGGCGGGTCCTGGCCGCGGACGCCTCCTTCCGCCGCTATCTGCGGCTGGAGCGAGACGGCGAGCAAGCCGTGTTGATGGATGCCCCGCCCCCCGAGGACGTCCGGCCCTTCGCGCAGGTCGCCAGCCTGCTGCTGAGCTTCGGCCTCTCCGCGCCGCGGCCGCTGGCGGTCGACGAGGCCGCGGGCCTGATGCTGCTGGAGGACCTGGGGGACGCGACCTTCACCCGGGTCCTGGCGCGGGGCGGCGACGAAGCCGCGCTTTACCGCCTCGCGGTCGATACCCTGATCGCCCTCCACCGGGGCTGGTCGCCGGACCTGCCGTGCGCCGCCGGGCTGCCGGCCTACGACGAAAAGCGACTGCTGGACGAGGCGCTGCTGCTGACCGACTGGTTCCTGCCGGCTGTGCGCGGCGGGCCGACGCCGGCGCCGCTGCGGGAGTCCTACATCGCGGCCTGGCGCGCGGTCTTCCCGGTTGCCCAGGCCCTGCCGGAGACCCTGGTCCTGCGCGACTATCACGTCGACAACCTCATGGTCCTGGAGGGCCGCGCCGGCGTGGCCGCCTGCGGCCTGCTGGATTTCCAGGACGCGGTGCGCGGCTCGCCGGCCTACGACCTGGTCTCATTGCTGGAGGACGCCCGGCGCGACATCGACCCGAAGCTGGCGGAGGAGATGTTCCGGCGCTATCTCGCCGCCTTCGAGGGCCTCGACGGCGCAAAGCTGCGCGCCGCCATGAGCGTGCTCGGCGCCCAGCGCAACGCCAAGATCATCGGCATCTTCACCCGCCTGGACCGCCGCGACCGCAAGCCCGACTATCTGAAGCACATCCCGCGGGTTTGGCGCCTGCTGGAGGGCGACCTGGCCGATCCCGCCCTGGCGCCGGTGCGGGCTTGGTTCGACCGCGAGATTCCGGCGGCCGAGCGGATTGCGCCGCCCAGGGAGACCGCGGCATGAGCCGCCGCCGCCGCGGCCCGAAGGTGGCCATGGTCCTGGCCGCCGGTTTCGGCAAGCGGATGCGGCCGATCACCGAGACCCTGCCCAAGCCCCTGGTCCGGGTGAACGGCGAAGCCCTGCTCGACCGCATCCTCGACCGCCTGGCCGAGGCCGGGGTGAGGAAGGCGGCGGTCAACCTGCACCACCTGGGCGAGGTCATCGAGGTCCATCTCAAGGACCGCAAGGCGCCCGAGGTCGTGTTCTCGCCCGAGGCCGAGATCCTGGAGACCGGCGGCGGGGTCAAGAAGGCGCTGCCCCTCCTCGGCAAGGAACCCTTCTTCGTCGTCAACGGCGACGTGCTCTGGGTCGACGGCCGCAGCGCCGCGCTGCGCCGCCTGGCGGAGGTCTGGGACGGCCGCAGGATGGACTGCCTGCTGCTGCTGCACCAGTGCGTCTTCGCCTACGGCTACGAAGGCCTGGGCGACTTCTTCCTGGACCCCGTCGGGGTGGTGCGCCGGCGCCGCGAGCGCGAGGTTGCGCCCTTCGTCTTCGGCGGCATGCAGATCATCGATCCCAAGCTCTTCGACGCCATGCCGGACGGCCCCTTCTCGCTGAACCGGATCTACGACCTGGCGGCGGAACGGGGCCGGCTCCACGGCATCTGCCACGACGGCGAGTGGTTCCACGTCGGGACGCCCGAGGACCTCAAGTTCGCCGAGGATGCCATGCATCACATGAGCGTCCCGGCGATCCACCGATGACCCCGGGGGCGCCCGCGGTCAGCTCGATAGCCGCCGGCGTCTCCTTCGTCGACGCCCTGGCCGCCGGCCTGCTCGCGCGCCATGGCGAAGATCCCCTGGAACTGGCCGACCTCACCTTGCTGCTGCCGACCCGGCGCGCCTGCCGGGCCATCCAGGATGCCTTCCTGAGGGCCTCCGGCGGCCGCCCGCTGGTCTTGCCGCGCTGCCTGCCCCTGGGCGACCTCGACCCCGAGGAGCTCGTCCTGGCCGAGGCAGACGGCCTGGGCGGGGCCCTGGACCCCGAGCTGCCGCCAGCGATCCCGCCGCTGCGCCGGGATCTCCTGTTGTCCCGGCTGATCCTGAAGCTGGGCACCACGGCTGCAGGTCCGGGCGGTCCCCTCAACGAGGAGCAGGCGCTGCGGCTCGCCCAGGAGCTCGGGCGCTTCCTCGACCAGGTCGAGACCGAGGGCCTCGGCCTGGAGCGGCTGCGCGACCTGGTGCCCGAGGCCTACGCTGCCCATTGGCAGATCACCCTGCGCTTCCTCGGCATCCTGGAGGAGTCCTGGCCGGAGATCCTGGCCGCGGAAGGCGCGATCGGTGGCGCCGAGCGCCGCCGTCGGCTGCTCGAGGCCCAGGCGGCGCTCTGGGAACGGGAGCCGCCCGCGCGGCCGGTCATCGCCGCCGGCTCGACCGGCAGCATCCCGGCGACTGCGGCCCTGCTTGCCAGGGTCGCACGCCTGCCCCGGGGCGAGGTCGTGCTGCCCGGCCTGGACCGGGAGGCGGAGCCGGAGACCTGGGCGCAGATCCGCGAGGACCCGGCACATCCCCAGCACGGCCTGGCCCGCCTGCTCGAGTGTCTCGGTGTGACCCGCGACGAGGTGACCGACTGGCCGGCCGCGATCGCTCCCGGCCTGGAGCCGCGCCGCCGCCTGGCGGACTGGGCGCTGCGCCCGGCGCCGGCAACCGCGGCCTGGCGCGACCTCGCGGCCGGCCTGTCCGAGGCGGAGCGGAACGCGGCCCTGGACGGGGTCGCCCGCATCGACTGCGCGGACCCCGGCGAGGAGGCCTTGGTCATCGCCCTGGTCCTGCGCCAGGCGCTCGAGACCGAGGGCCGGACGGCGGCCCTAGTGACCCCGGACCGCGACCTGGCGCGGCGGGTCGGGGCCGAGCTGCGGCGCTGGGAGATCCTGGTCGACGATTCGGCCGGCCGACCCCTGGCGGAGACCTCGCCGGGCGTGTTCCTGCGCCTGCTGGCCGCCCTGGCGGCGAGCGGGCTGGCGCCAGTGCCTCTGCTGGCGGCTCTCAAGCATCCCCTGGCTGCCGGCGGCCAGGCGCCCGGCGCCTTTCGCGCCCGGGTCCGGGAGCTCGAGCGGGCGGTCCTGCGCGGTCCGCGCCCGGCGCCGGGCTTCGCAGGCCTCCGCCGGGCCCTGCGCTCCGCCAAGGATGGGGCGAGCCTGTCGGGCTTCCTGAAGGACCTGGAGGCGCGCCTTGAGCCCCTGATCAAGGCTTTCGGCGGCCGGCGCCGCCGGCTGGCGGAGCTGGTCGAGGCGCAGCTGGCCGCGGCGGAGGCCCTGGCGGCCAGCGACGAGCTGGGGGGCGCGACGCGGCTCTGGACCGGGGAAGCCGGCGAGGCGGCGGGCGAGTTCCTCGCCGACCTGCTGGCCGCGGCGGACGATGGCGTGACCCTGGACCCCGGCGGTTTCCCCGGGTTTTTCGATAGCCTGCTGACCGGGCGGGTGGTCCGGCCCCGCTTCGGCCGGCACCCGCGCCTGCACATCTGGGGGCCGCTGGAGGCCCGCCTGCAGCATGCCGAGGTGGTTGTGCTCGGGGGCCTCAACGAGGGCACCTGGCCGGCCGAAGTCGAGGCCGGGCCCTGGCTCAGCCGGCCGATGCGGCGGGACTTCGGCTTGCCGGCGCCGGAACGGCGCATCGGCTTGGCGGCCCAGGATTTCGTCCAGGCCTTCACCGCGCCGCAGCTCTACCTGACCCGCGCGCAGCGGGTCGAGGGCACGCCGACCGTGCCGTCGCGCTGGCTGCTGCGCCTGGAGGCGCTGCTGCAGAGCTTCGAGCGGGGCGAGGCCTGGCGGGACGAGGCATCGCGGTGGCGCGCCTGGGCCGAGGCGCTGGACCGGCCGACGGCACCGGTCGCGGTCAAGCCGCCGGCGCCCCGTCCGCCGCTGGCGGCGCGGCCGCGCAAGCTCTCGGTCACCAGGATCGAGACCTGGCGGCGCGATCCCTATGCGCTCTACGCTGCGGAAATCCTGCGCCTCAGGGCCCTGGAGCCGCTGGACGCCGATCCCGGTGCCGCCGAGCGGGGGATCCTGATCCACGAGGCCTTGGAGCGCTTCCTCAAGGCTTGGCCGAACGCCCTGCCCGAGGATCCCGAGTCGGTCCTGCGCGCGCACGGCCGCGAGGTCTTCAAGGCCATCGAGGCCAAACCGGGTGCCTATGCCTTCTGGTGGCCGCGCTTCTGCCGGATCGCCCGCCACGTCGCCGAGATGGAGGCCGAGCGCCGGGTCGGGCTGCGGCAGGCCCTGGCCGAGATCCGCGGCAGCTTGATCCTCGATGCGCCGGGCGGGCCCTTCGCCCTGACGGCCAAGGCAGACCGCATCGAGGCCTATGCGGACGGCCGGCTGGCGATCCTCGACTACAAGACCGGCGGGCTGCCGCTGGTCAGGGACGTCAAGGACGGCTACGCGCCGCAGCTGCCCCTCGAAGCGGCGATCGCCGCGGCCGGCGGGTTTCCGGGGCTCGAAGCGGCCGAGGCGAGCGAGCTGGCCTACTGGAAGCTGAGCGGCGGCGAGCCGGCCGGGCAGATCCAGACGGTCAAGGCCGCGCCGGCCGAGCTCGCGGCGGCCGCGCTCGAGGGCCTCGCCGCCCTGGTCGCCCGCTTCGACGATCCGGCCACGCCCTACCACGCCGTGCCGCGGCCCGAGCGGGCGCCGACCTACACCGACTACGCCCACCTGGCGCGGGTCAAGGAGTGGTCGGCGGGTGTCCTCGGGGAGGGTGCGGAATGAGCGGCGCGTCGGCCGAGGCCATGATCGCCCGCGCCTCGGCGCTGCAGGTCCGGGCCGCCGACCCGGAGCGCTCTATCTGGGTCGCGGCCTCGGCCGGCACCGGCAAGACCAAGGTGCTGACCGACCGGGTGCTCAGCCTGATGCTGGCCGGGACCCCGCCCGAGCGCCTGCTTTGCCTGACTTTCACCAAGGCCGCGGCTGCCGAGATGGCGACCCGCATCGCCCGGCGACTGGCCGACTGGACCACAGTCGGCGAGGACACCCTGGCCGCGGCCCTGACCGGTCTGCTGGGCCGGATGCCGGAGGACGGCGAGATCGCCCTGGCGCGCCAGCTCTTCGCCCGGGTCCTCGACGCCGAGGGCGGCCTCAAGATCCAGACCATTCACGCCTTCTGCCAGTCCCTGCTCGGCCGCTTCCCCCTGGAGAGCCGGGTCGCACCGCATTTCCAGGTCCTCGACGAGCGCTCCGCCGCGGAGCTGCTTGCGGCGGCCCGCGAGGCGGTCCTGGCGCGCAGCGCCGCGGAGCCCGGCGGGGCCGTCGCCAATGCCCTCGAGTGGCTCGCCGGCCTGCTCGACGAGACCCGCTTTACCGAGGTGCTGGCCGAGCTGACCCGCGAGCGGGGCCGCTTCACCCGCCAGGTCGAGCGCCTCGGGTCGGCCGGCCTGGCGGCGGCGATCAACGCCCGGCTCGGCATCGGCCGCGAGGAGACCCCCGAAGTGGTCTTGGCCGAGGCTGTGGCGGACTCCGCCCTCGACCTCATGGGACTGCAGCTGGTCGTCTCGGCACTGGAGGCCGGCACGGACAAGGAGCGGACGGAAGGAGCCACGCTCAAGCTCTGGCTGGCCTTGCCGGCGGCGGCGCGTGCCGACGCCTTCGAAGACTACGCAGCGCTCTTTCTGACCGCCAAGGGGGAGCTGCGGAAGCGCCTGCTGACCAAGGCCGCGCAGGCCGCCGTGCCGGGTGCGGAGGCGATCATGGCGGCTGAGGGCGCCCGTCTCCAGGCCGTGCTGCTGCGGCGCAACAAGGTGGTGACGGCGCGCGCGACCCAGGCCCTGGCGACCCTGGGCGCGGCGGTCCTGGAGGGCTACGAGCACCACAAGGCCTGGGGCGCCTTCCTCGACTACGACGACCTGATCCTGAAGACCCGCGACCTGCTGCAGAGCCAGGGCATGACCGGCTGGGTGCTGTTCAAGCTGGACGGCGGCCTCGACCACGTCCTGATCGACGAGGCCCAGGACACCAATCCGGAGCAATGGCAGATCGTCGAGGCCCTGACCCGCGAGTTCTTCGCCGGCGAGGGCGCGCGCGAGGGCCCGCGCACCGTCTTCGCGGTGGGCGATGCCAAGCAGTCGATCTTCGGCTTCCAGCGCGCCAAGCCCGAGGAGTTCCTTCGCCTGCGCGGGGTGATGGCGGCGCGCACGGCGGCTGCGGGCCAGCGCTGGGACGACGTCGACCTGGACGTCTCCTTCCGCTCGACTGAGGCCGTGCTGGCCGCGGTCGATGCCGTCTTCGCCGGTGCCGCGGCGCGCGATGGCGTCCTGCCCGACGCGCGGCCTTTGCGCCACGAGGCCAGCCGTCGGGGCCAAGCCGGCGTGGTCGAGCTCTGGCCGCCGGCGCCCCTGGTCGAGAGCGAGTCCGAAGCGCCCTGGAGCGCGCCGCTGGAGCGCCGGGGCACGACTCCGCCGCGGCGGCGCTTGGCGCGGCTCATCGCCTGCAGGATCCACCACTGGACCCTCGACCCCAAGGGGGCGGAAGACCCGGAATCGCAGCTGCCGTCCAAGGGCCGGCGCCTGCGGCCGGAGGATTTCCTGATCCTGGTTCGTCGGCGCAACGAATTTGTCGAGGAGGTGGTGCGCGAGCTCAAGCTGCTGCGCGTCCCGGTAGCCGGCGTCGACCGCATGGTCCTGACCGACCAGCTTGCGGTCATGGATCTGATCGCCCTGGGCCGCTTCCTGCTGATGCCGGAGGACGACCTGACCCTGGCGACGGTCCTCAAGGGTCCCTTCATCGGCTTCGACGAGGAGCAGCTCTTCGCCCTGGCCCACGGCCGTCCCGGCACGCTCTGGCAGGCGCTGCGGGACGGCCGGGGCGAGACGCTGCACGCCCGGATGGCCTTGGACCTCTTGTCCGAGCTGCTGGCCCAGGTCGATACCCTGCCGCCCTATGAGCTCTACGCCGAGATGCTCGGCCGGCGGCGCGGTCGGGAGAGCCTGCTGGCCCGACTCGGCCGCGAGGCCGCCGACCCGATCGAGGAGTTCATGGGCCTGGCCCTGGCCTACGAGCGTGAGCATCCGCCCTCTCTGGAGGGCTTCCTGCACTGGCTCGAGGCCGGTCAGCAGGAGGTCAAGCGCGACCTGGAGCACGGCGGCCGGGCGGTCCGGGTGATGACCGTGCACGGCGCCAAGGGCCTGCAGGCGCCGGTGGTCTTCCTGCCCGACACCCTGCAGCTGCCGCAGAGCAGCGACAGCCTGTTCTGGCTCGACGACGAGGACTTGCTGCTCTGGCCGCCGCGCCGGGCCTGGGACGACGAGGTCGCCGAGGCGGCGCGCGCCCGGCAGCGCGAGGCCCAGCTCCAGGAATACCGCCGCCTGCTCTACGTCGCCATGACCCGGGCCGAGGACCGGCTCTACGTCTGCGGCTGGGCCGGCCGAAACGATCCGCCGGAGGGCTGCTGGTACGACCTGGTGCGCCAGGGCCTGGCGGCGCGGGCCGAGGCGGTCGACTTCGATTTCTCCGGGGCGGCGGCGGAGGGCTGGGCCGGGCCCGGCCAGCGCCTCGCGACCGCGCAGGCGGCGGCGCCGGAGCCCGCCGAGGCCGGGCCGCCGCCGCTTGCCCCTGGGAAGCTGCCGGACTGGGCGAGCCGCCCGCCGGTCCCGGAGCGCCTGCCGCCGCAGCCCCTGGCGCCTTCGCGGCCGCGCCTGCCGGAGCCGCCGCTGCGCAGCCCCCTGGGCGCCGAGGAGGGCGCCGCGCTGCGCCGCGGCCGCCTGGTCCATCGCCTGCTCGAGCTGTTGCCGGAGCTTCCCGCGCAGGCCTGGGCCGCGGCCGGCGCCCGGCTGCTCGCCCTGCCTCAGCAGGGCCTGACGCCCGAGGAGGCGGAGGCCCTGCTGACGTCGACCCTGGCGCTGCTGGACCATCCCGATTTCGTCAGGTTCCTCGGTCCGGGCAGCCGGGCCGAGGTGCCGCTCGCCGGGGTGATCGAGGGGCGCGGCGGGCCCCAGGTCGTCGCCGGTCAGATCGACCGCCTGGTGGTCGAGGCGGAGTCGGTGGCCGTGGTCGACTACAAGTCGAACCGTCGCCCGCCCGACGACCCGGCCGGGGTGCCGGAGGTCTATCTCAAGCAGATGGCGGCCTACCGGGCGCTGCTGGCGGAGATCTATCCCAAGCGGCGGATCGACTGCTACCTGCTGTGGACGGAGGGGCCGCGGCTGATGCAACTCCGCTCCGCTCAGCTCGCCGATCACGCGCCTTGACCTTGGCAGCGCCCGGCCCCAGATTCCCGTGATCCCGAGTCGCGCCCGACCCCGGCGCCTCCAAGAAACAGGTCACAGGAGTGGGTAATGACGACGACCGCAGTCAGCGACGCCAGCTTCGAAAGCGACGTTCTCAAGGCCGACGCACCGGTTCTGGTTGACTTCTGGGCCGAGTGGTGTGCGCCCTGCAAGGCGATCGCACCGGCGCTGGAGCAGCTCGCCCAGGACATGCAGGGCCAGCTCACGGTCGCCAAGATGAACATCGACGACAACCCGCTGACCCCGCAGAAATACGGCGTGCGCGGCATCCCGACCCTGATGCTGTTCAAGGACGGCCAGGTCGCCGGCACCAAGATCGGCGGGAACCTGACCCGCAACGAGCTTGCCGACTGGGTCGGCGGCGTCATCGGCATCGCCGCCTGACGACAGAGGCCGAATCCGGTTTTCGAGCCCCGCCCTCGTGGCGGGGCTTTTGCTTTTCGCGTGCCCCTCACCCTCCCACAGCGCCGCCGCGCTGCGGGTCCCTCCGTATCCCTTGGGAGAGGGATGCGGAGGCTTGGCGAGGCCTCGGCCGAGCCCTAGCCGGAGCTGGGTGAGGGGTGGCTTTACCCCGGCGGCGTGCCGTTCTCGGCCAGCACGCGGCCGGCGAGGTAGAGGGAGCCGCAGATCAGGACCCGGGCAGGCCCGTCGGCGTCTCTGTGTACGATGGCCGCCAAGGCGTCCGAAACGCTCGCGAAGGGCGAGGCTGCGAAGCCGACGGCCCGGGCCGCCTCTGCGGCTTCGGCAGCGCTGAGCGCCCCGGCCTCGCCGGGGATCGGGACCGCGGAGAGCGAGGCGGCGCCGGGCCCGAGCAGGCGGAGGAAGGTCGCCACCGCCTTGGTCCGCATCATCGCGTAGACGATGTGCAGGGGCCGGTCGCGCCAGCCCGCCGCCATGCGGGCCAGGCTCTCCGCCGCGGCGACGTTGTGGCCGCCGTCCAGCCAAAGCTCCCAGCCTTCCGGCAGGGCGTCGAGCAACGCGCCCTCGGTCAGCTCTTGCAGGCGGCCCGGCCAGCTGGCTTCGGCCAGGCCCCGGCGCCGCGCCGTCGCGTCCAGGCCGAAGCCCTCGAGCCTCTCCGCGCAGGCCAGCGCGATGGCGGCATTGGCGACCTGATGGCCGCCCGGCAGGGCCGGCGCGGGCACCTGCAGATGCCGCTCGCCCAGCCGGAGGGTCCAGGCGCCGCCGTCCTCGGCGGCCGTGAAGTCCCAGTCCCGGCCGTGCAGGAAGAGCGGCGCGCCGATCCGCACCGCCTGGGCCTCGATCGCGGCCCGGGCGGCCGGCGCCTGGGGTCCGACCACGGCCGGCATCCCGGGCTTGAGGATTCCGGCCTTCTCGAAGGCGATGGCCTCCAGGCTCTCGCCCAGGAACTGGGTGTGGTCGATCGAGACCGGGGTGATCACCGAGAGCGCCGGCCGTTCGATCACGTTGGTCGCGTCGAGACGCCCGCCGAGGCCGACCTCCAGCAGCAGGACGTCCGCCGGGTGCCGGGCGAAGGCCAGGAAGGCGGCGACCGTGGTGATCTCGAAGTAGGTGATGGGCTCGGCGCCGTTGGCGGCCTCGCAGTCCTCGAGCAGCGCGGCCAGCTCGGCCTCGGGGATCAGGCCCTCGGCCAGGCGGATCCGCTCGTGGAAGCTTACCAGGTGTGGGGAAGTGTAGGCCTGGACCCGCTTGCCGGCTGCCTCCAGCATGGCGCGCAGGTAGGCGATGACCGAGCCCTTGCCGTTGGTGCCGGCGACGTGGACCACCGGCGGCAGCTGCGCCTCCGGACGGCCGAGCCGGGCCAGCAGCCGCTCGACGCGGCCGAGGGAAAGGTCGATGATCTTGGGGTGGAGGCGGCTCAGCCGCTCCAGGATCGCGTCACTCGGCGGCTTTGCGATCGATCGTCCCGGCGCCATGCTTGGGGTCGTTCGTGTTGCTGGCCTTGCCCTTGGCCCGGGCGGTCGTCGTCGCCACCGGCAGGGCGATGGCCTCGGGCGGCGCCGGCTGCCGGATCAGGGTCAGGAGGCGGATCAGGGTGCCGCGCAGTTCGCGCCGGTCGACGACCATGTCGACCATGCCGTGCTCCAGCAGGTATTCCGAGCGCTGGAAGCCGTCCGGCAGGGTCTCGCGGATCGTCTCTTCGATCACCCTCGGGCCGGCGAAGCCGATGATGGCGCCCGGCTCGGCGATCGCAATGTCGCCCAGCATGGCGAAGGAGGCGGTGACGCCGCCGGTGGTCGGATCAGTGATCAGCACCAGGTAAGGCAGCCCGGCTTCCCGGACCATCTCGACCGCGATCACGCTGCGCGGCATTTGCATCAGGGAGAGGATGCCCTCCTGCATCCGCGCGCCGCCCGAGGCGGGCACGACCAGCAGGGGCGCCTTGGCCTTGATTGCCGCCTCGGCGGCGGTGACCAGGCCTTGGCCGACGGCGATCCCCATTGAGCCGCCCATGAAGCTGAAGTCGAAGACCGCGACCACGATGGGATGGCCGCCCATGTGGCCGCTTGCGACCATGATGGCGTCGGTCTCGCCGGTCTTGTTCTGGGCGTCGCGCAGGCGGTCGGTGTAGCGCTTGTTGTCGCGGAACTTGAGCGGATCGCTCAGCGGCTTGGGCAGTGCGACCCGGTCGTAGGCGCCGTCGTCCAGCAGCATCTCCAGGCGCCGCTTGGCCGAGATGCGCAGGTGGTGGCTGCAGTGCGGACAGACCCGCTGGTTGTTCTCAAGCTCGCGGTGGAAGACCATCGCGCTGCAACTCGGGCACTTCTCCCAGAGGTTCTCCGGGACGTCCTTGCTCTGGACCAGCGCCCTGATCTTGGGCCGGACGAAGTTCGTCAACCAGTTCATGGCTCGCTATCCAATCCTGTCCGCCTCAGCCACGCGCCCCGCGGACGCCTTGGGCCAGCTCGGCGACCAGTCCGAGGACAGTCGCCGCCAGCCCGTCCCGGGCGCGGCCGTCGTCGTCGAGCCCGGCCTTGACCGCGTCGACGATGGCGGAACCGACCACGGCGGCCTCGGCCACCTTGGCGATTTCCGCCGCCTGCTCGGGAGTCTTGATGCCAAATCCGACGGCGATCGGCAAATCCGTATGCCGCTTCAGCCGGGCCACCGCCTGCTCGACCGCGGCGGCGTCAACGGCCCGGGTGCCGGTGATGCCCATGATCGAGACATAATAGAGGAAGCCGCCGGTGCGTGTCAGCACGGCCGGCAGGCGCGCGTCGTCGGTGGTCGGCGTCGCCAGTCGGATGAAGTGCAGCCCGGCCTGAATCGCCGGGATGCAGAACTCCTCGTCCTCCTCGGGCGGCAGGTCGACCACGATCAGACCGTCGACGCCGGCGGCGACCGCGGCCTCCAGGAAGGCATCGACGCCGAAATGATAGATCGGATTGTAATAGCCCATGAGGACGATCGGCGTGTCCGGATCCCCGGCGCGGAAGCCGCGCACCATGCCAAGCACGCCCTTCAGGGTCATGCCAGACTTCAGCGCGCGCAGGCTGGAGGCCTGGATCGCCGGTCCGTCAGCCATGGGGTCGGAGAAGGGCATGCCCAGCTCTATGACGTCGGCGCCGGCGGCCGGCAGGCCGCGCAGGATCTCGGTCGAGGTCTCGCGGTCGGGGTCGCCGGCGGTAACGAAGGCGACCAGACCTGCCCGGCCCTCCGCCCGCAAGGCGGCGAAGCGCCGGTCGATCCGGCTCTCGGCGCCGGCGACCGCGGGCGCGGCCTCGCTCATATCTCGACTCCCAGGGCCTCGGCCACGGTGAAGACGTCCTTGTCGCCGCGACCGCACATGTTCATCACGAGGATGTGGTCCTTCGGCAGCTCCGGGGCAATCCTGATCACCTCGGCGAGCGCATGAGCCGGCTCCAGGGCGGGGATGATGCCCTCCAGTTTGCAGCAGAGCTGGAAGGCGTCGAGGGCGTCCCGATCGGTCACCGCGACGTAGTCGACCCGCTTGCTGTCCCGCAGCCAGGCATGCTCCGGCCCGATCCCGGGATAGTCCAGGCCGGCCGAGATCGAATGGGCCTCCAGGATCTGGCCGTCGCCGTCCTGCAACAGGTAGGTCCGGTTGCCGTGCAGCACGCCCGGCTCGCCGGCATTGAGCGAGGCGGCGTGCTTGCCGGTCTCGATCCCGTGGCCGGCGGCCTCGACCCCGATGATCCGCACGTCGGGGTCGTCGAGGAAGGGATGGAACAGGCCGATCGCGTTGGAGCCGCCGCCGATGCAGGCGACCAGGGTGTCCGGTAGGCGCCCCTCGGCGGCCTGAATCTGCTCGCGGGTCTCGCGGCCGATCACCGACTGGAAGTCGCGTACCATGGCCGGATAGGGATGCGGGCCGGCCGCGGTGCCGATGATGTAGAAGGTGCTCTCGACGTTGGCGACCCAGTCGCGCAGCGCCTCGTTCAGGGCGTCCTTCAGGGTCCGGCTGCCGCTGGTCACCGGGATCACCTCGGCGCCCAGCAGCTTCATGCGGAAGACGTTGGGCTTCTGCCGCTCGATGTCCTCGACGCCCATGTAGACCACGCAGGGCAGGCCGAAGCGGGCGCAGACCGTCGCCGTCGCCACGCCGTGCTGGCCGGCGCCGGTCTCGGCGATGATCCGGGTCTTGCCCATGCGCCGGGCGACCAGGATCTGGCCCAGGCAGTTGTTGATCTTGTGCGCGCCGGTGTGGTTCAGCTCGTCGCGCTTGAAGTAGATCTTGGCGCCGCCCAGGTGCTCGGTCAGGCGCTCGGCGAAGTAGAGCGGGCTGGGCCGGCCGACGTAGTGCTTGGAGAAGTGCTCGAACTCGGCCTTGAAGGCCGGGTCCGCCTTGGCCGCCTCGTAGGCCTGCTCCAGGTCGAGGATCAGCGGCATCAAGGTCTCGGCGACGTAGCGGCCGCCATACATGCCGAAGTGGCCGCGCTCGTCCGGGCCCGCGCGATAGGTGTTGAGCTGTTCCATGGGTGGCGCGATCGCCTTGCAGAAAGCCTCAGGGCGCGGACTTTGCCCCATTGCGCCCGCGCTCGCAATGCCTTCGGCGTTGGCCGATCCGGGCGAAGGCGGCGCAGACTCTGGCGTTGTACGAGTTAAGTCCAGCCTAAGGCCGGACCATCAGACCGCCGAGAGGGCCTGCAGAAAGGCCGCGATCTTTTCCGGGTTCTTCCGGCCCGGCTTGTCCTCGACCCCGGAGGACACGTCGACCGCGGGCGCGCGGGTGATGCGCAGTGCCTCGGCCAGGTTGGCGGCGTCGAGGCCGCCCGAGAGGAACCAGGGCTTCGGCCAGTCCTTTCCGGCCAGCAGGGTCCAGTCGAAGCTCAGCGCGTTGCCGCCGGGCAGGGCGCCCGTCATGTCCTTGGGCGGCTTGGCGTCGAAGAGCAGCCGGTCGACCACCGGCAGGTAGTCGCGCACGCGCCCGAGATCCGCGGCGCCGGCGACCGGGATCGCCTTCATCACCGGCCGTCCGAAGCGCTTGCGCAGCTCGGCGACACGGGCCGGGCTCTCCTTGCCGTGGAGCTGCAGCAGATCGAAGTCGTAGGCCTTGAGGATCGCGCCCAGGGCCGCGTCCTCGGCGTCGACCGTGACCGCGACCTTGCCCAGGCCGGGCGGCAGGCCGGCGGCAATCCGGGCCGCGGCCTCCGGCGCTACCGCCCGCGGGCTGGGCGGATAGAAGATGAAGCCGACGAAGGCCGCGCCGCCGTCGACCGCAGCGCGCGCGGCCGCGTCGTCCCGGATGCCACAGATCTTCGCCTCGACCGACATCAGGTCTCCTGGTTCTCTCCGCCGACGCGGTCGGGCGGCCCGGCCTGCGCAGCGGGTATCCAGCCGGTGCATTCGCGAAAGGCGATGGAAATGAAGGCGAGGCCCAGCCCCATGCCGACGTAGAGAAACACCAGGACCGCCATGATCGCGATCGGGCCCGGCGCGCCCTCCGTGCCGCTGGCAAGGGCCGCGCCCACTATATTGGTCACGAGCAGCCAAGGCACGACCAGGAGCAACAAGCCCGAGAACAGACGCAACGCCTGGCCACGGGTGTGCCGCCAGGAATCCGACAAACCGTAGCTCTCATCGACGGCGACCGCCGGGAAGACGAACAACAACCTCAAGGTCAGCACCACGGCGACGACCAAGAGCGCGATGACAAGCAGCATAGCGCCCGCAGCTTCGGCAGCGAGCTCGGGCGAGGGCTGGCCGTCAAGGCCGCGAAACGATTCCACAACGGAGAACCCGCCGACGATTGGCAGAGCGGAGATCATCAGCATGACGATGGCATAGGCCAGGAAACGCCAGTGTCGAGGCGCGAGCGGAGGCAGCAGGCTCGGTGCCGCGCGCTTTGGGCCCAGCAGCGTGAAACGATGCCAGGCGACGGCAAAATAGGTTTCGGGGATCAGTCCGAGCAAGATGAGTATCAGGCTCCAGGCCAGCGAACCGGTCCCGCCTTGCTGCATAAAGTTGATCCCCAACGAAAGGGCGTAGGGCAGGGCCGCGGCCTTGGCCAAGTTCGGCAAGTTGCGGAAAACCATAGCGTTGGCCTCCGCGACCGTCTGAAAGACGGGCAGTTTGCGCAGGGCCTCCTGCGGCGGTCCTTGCTGGCTCATGCGCGCTTCGTCCCACTGCGGAACCTGGCACCGCTCCCGTTCTCCGGTCCCGGCAGCCGTCATCTCTAGCAGAGGTGGGCCCTGCTGCCACGCCAATCAATCGCCTGAAGGCGCAGCGGGTGGGTTTGGAACCACCACACTAGGGCACGGCGATATGCGGTCGAATCGACCTCACATCTGAATCGTGCTCTCAACCGCTCAAGGAAAGCGGGCTTCAGATTTGAAGCCGGTTCAGCTTCGGATCGTCCCGCTTCAGGTGGTCAAGGAATCCGCAGGAACCGTCGGTGCGGCGGACTCGGGCTCCGGATACCATCCCGTCAGGCCCTTGAAGGCGGCGACCACGGCGCCGATGACGATCGCCCAGTAGCACAGCCCCAGCACGTAGCCGACGGATATGGAATAGAGGAAGTAGTCTTCCATCTCCGCGATGACCTGCTCCGGAGACATTCCCGCCGGACCCTCGGGCGACATCATGAAGTCCGGGGTCGTCGCCAGGGAGAAGACCATGATCACCACGACCGGCGGGATCGAGACCAGGAACAGCGCGGCGAAGAAGCGCAGCGCCTGCCCCTTGGTGTGGCGCCAGGAGTCGGACAGCGAATAGGCCTCGTCGACCGAGACCGCGGGAAAGACGAAGGACAGCCGCAGCATGATGAAGAGGATCACGCAGAAGAGGACCAGCCACCAGATGGACAGCAGCAGGCTCACGCTCGCCGCGGCCGCGGGGTCTAGGGCGGCGCCTTCCGGACCGATCTCGGGGGCAAGGGCGGCCATGGGCAAGACCCCGAAGACGAGCGCGATCGCGAAATAGATCAGGAAGATCAGCAGGGTGTAGCCGAGAAACCGCCAGTGCCGGCGCCTCGGCAGCGGGAACAACGGCGGCCGCCCTCGGTCGGGCCCCAGCAGCTCCAGGCGGTACCAGGCTACGCAGAAGATGATGAAGGTAAAGATCAGGACGAGGTAGATCAAAACCAGCAGGAGTCCCCGCGAGAATGAGCCGGGCGCACCCAGGATCATCGGCTTCACGATCTGCCAGTAGGCCCAGTAAAGGGGTGCGCCAAGCAGGATCGGCAGCAGGGCGGCCTGAGGCAGGTAAAGGAGGTGTCGAAAGAAGCTCCCGTAGGCCTCCCCGACGACCTTGAAGACCGGCAGCTTCTGGCGTGGCTGGCCGGCCGGCGTTGCCTCTGTCATGCCTCGGATCCCTCCCCTGGCGTCCTGTAAAGTCTGTCAGCCCGTGCAACGACCCGTAGCATTTCTAGCAAAAGTGGCTCTGCTCGCCATCCCTGGTATGTGGGGCTGCGGCTGCAGCTCGCTCCGCAAGCTTGGGTCTGGCGGGACCGCCGCGAGGGACTGGTGGCCGGAGTTCTGGGAATTCTCGAGCTTCGGGGCCGAACCCTGGTTAGGCCGCGGCGGCCGCCAGTTCCTCGGCGATCCGGCGGGCGGCGGCGGCGGGATCCTCGGCACCGGTGATCGGCCGGCCGATGACCAGGTAATCGGCCCCGGCGGCCAGGGCCTGGGCCGGGGTGGTGACCCGCTTCTGGTCCCCCTTGGCGGCCCAGTCCGGCCGGATCCCGGGCACCACCAGCAGGAACTCCGGGCCAAGGGCCTCGCGCAGCATAGCGATCTCGCGCGGGCTGCAGACCACGCCGTCCAGGCCCGAGTCCCGGGCCAGGGTCGCCAGGCGCAGGACCTGCTCGGCCGCCGGGCCGCGCTGGCCGAGCGCCTCCAGGTCGGCGTCGTCCAGGCTCGTCAGCACGGTGACGGCAATCAGCTGGGGCCGGGCGATGCCCCGCGCGGCGGCCGCGTCACGGACCGCGTCTGCCGCCGCGGTCATCATGGCAGCGCCGCCGCTGGCATGGACGTTGATGATCAGCGGCTCGAGTCCGACGGCGGCGCGCAGGGCACTGGCGACCGTGTTGGGGATGTCATGGAACTTTAGGTCGAGGAACAGCGGCTGCCCGCCGGCCAGCGCGCGGACGCCCTGCGGGCCGTGGGCGGTGAAGAACTCCTTGCCGATCTTCAGGCCACCGACCACGCCGGCCAGCGCCGACGCCAGGGCCTTGGCCCGTTCCAGGTCCGGGGTGTCGAGGGCGACGAGGACGCGGTCTTGCGGCGACATGGCGGCCTTCTACCAGCCGCCGCTTTGCCTGTCACCTGGCGCCTGTCACGCGGCGGTGACCTCCCGATCGCCGGCGGCCCAGCGGGCGAAAGCCTGGAACGCCAGGGCGCCGGTCGCGGCCAGGGCCAGTTGCTCGCCGAGCACTGCGCCGAACTTGAACATATGGCCCGAGCAGTTGCTGATCACGATGCAGCGGCCCTGGCGCTCGGCCAGGAAGCTGTCGTCGCTGCGCGGCGTGCTGGCCGTGGTGTAGTAGCAGATCCGCGCCTCCTTGATCCGGTAGTCCTCGGGTTCCTTGAGGAAGGGCGCCAGCTGGGCGAAGAGACCCTCAGGCTCTCCCGCCTCCGGCTCCCGCGAGGCGTCGGGATCGCCCGGGCGCAGGTGCGGGCCGAGGCCGAACTTGAGGCCGGTGCCGTCGACCGGCGGCAGGATGTAGGGCGCGTCCTCGGCGCCCAGATCGCACGCCGGCCCGTCGCGCCAGGCCGTGGCGTAGCGTTGCGGCGGCTCCAGGTAGCAGACGGCCTGACGCTGGGCGACTAGGCCGCCGGCGTAGTGGGGCAGCAGCTTGCCGATCCAGGCCCCGACGCAGACCACGACCGCGTCGCCGCCGTCCCGGCCGCCGCCTTCGAGCTCGATCTCCCCGGCCATGGGATCCAGGGCGACCACCCTGCGCTCCTCGTTCAGCACCACGCCCCGGCTTTCCAGGTGCGCCGCGAGGCCGGTGACGATGCGATCGGCGAAGAGCGGTCCGCTCGGCCGCACCATCAGGCCCCAGGCGGATTCTGGCAGGGCGAAGTAGGGGCAGAGCGTCTCGATCTGCTGCCGGTCGAGAATCTCGTAGGCCTGGCCCATCTCGTTCAGGACCTCGCGCGCGCCGTTGGCCAGGTCGCCGCCCATACCGCCCAGGGCGAGAACGCCGGTGTCGAAGAAATGCCGCGCGCCGAGGTCGGCCCAAAGCCGCTCCCAGGCCTCGAAGGCCTCCAGTACCATGCGGGCATAGCCGGGATTGCCCGGGTAGAGCAGGCGGATCATGCGGTGCTGGTCGAAGGACGCCGCGCGCGGGTTGGGGATCAGGCCCTGGTCGTAGACCACCGCCTCGTGGCCCAGTCGGGTCAGGGCCCAGGCGGTCGAGAGGCCGACCACGCCGGCGCCGACGATCACGACCTTCATGCTTTCCCGGCTCTCATGCCTGCGCGCGCCCCGATCCGCCGTCAGGCGCGCTCGTAGGTCAGCTGCGCTGCGCCGAGGTCCTCCAGGGCGGAGCCCACCGACTTGAACAGGGTGATCTGGTCGTAGTAACGCCGGCCGGCCCGCTCGCCCCGGGTCAGGTCGAAGAGGTCGGCGGCGATATCGTCCTCGGTCAGGACCCCGGATTCCAGTGGTTGCACGATGTCTCCAGCCTCGCTGCAGGCGCCGTCGCGGGTGTCGACGAAGACCCGGGCGCGCGCCACAGCGTCGTCGTCGGCCTCGCGCATGTCGGGCCGGAACCCGCCGACCAGATCCAGGTGCTGACCCGGCTGCAGCCAGGCGCCCCGGATCAGCGGCTCCAGCGTCATGGTCGCGGCAGAGATGATGTGGGCGCCGCGCACCGCCGCCTCAAGATCGGTCGTCGCCGCGACCTTGAAGTCACGCCGGTTCAGGCGGCGGGCAAGCCGCTCGGCCTTGTCCGGGTTGCGGCCCCAGATCAGTACGTTGCAGATCGGCCGGACCTCGGCATGGGCCCGGACCAGGTAGGGCGCCAGCGCGCCGGTGCCGATCATCAGTAGCCGCTCGGAGTCCTGCCGCGCCAGGTAGCCGGCGGCCAGCGCCGAGGCGGCCGCGGTGCGTTTCACGGTCAGGGTCGGTCCGTCGATCATCGCCAGCGGCTCGCCGGTGATGCCGCTCAACAACAGATAAGCGCCCATCACCGAGGGCAGGCTGCGCTCGCCGTTGTGTGGAAAGACCGTGACCAGCTTGATCCCGATGTGGCGGCCGGACTGCCAGGCCGGCATGAGCAGGAGGGTCGCGTCGCTGCCGCCGCCGATCTCATGGTGGTGGCGGACGGGCACCTCGGCGCCCTTGCGGAATGTCTCGCGCAGGCGCTCGATGAGGTCCTTGAATTCCAGTGCGGCCTCGACCTCGGCGGCGGTGATGATACGCATCGTGCCCCAGGCTAGGCGTTTGTCCGAGAGATGCAAATTGCAAGCATGTCTCGGACCTCGCCCTAGTTCCCGTTGGCAACCATCGGCAACCGTTCGTCGCTGGCCTTGCCGCCCGCCGCGCGCTGCTGGAGCTCGGCGGTCTGCCGTTCCAGGCGGGCCGCCTTGCGCCGTGCCTCCCGGGCCTGCCGCCGGGCGGCGGCGCCGGAGAGCCACATGACGCAACCGCCGGCCAGAAAGCCGATCACGAAGCTGACCAATACCATCAGGAAGAGTGGCAGCTCCACGCCGATCTCGAAGGGCCAGAGGTCGAGCGTGACCCGCTGGCGATTGGACAAGGCGAAGGACACGACCACGATGGCCAGGATCACGCCGATGAAGGTGATGAGGATACGTGGGAACCAGGCCAGGAACTTCACCGCCGCCTCTCGAGCTTAGACCCGCCGTGCCGCACGCGCCGAGCCCGAGCCCAGGGCGCCGCGGCCGTGATAAGGTCAGCCTTGGTTCAAGCGTTCGCGCAGCTGCTTTCCCGTCTTGAAGAAGGGAATCGACTTTTCCTTGACCATGACCGCATCGCCGGTCCGCGGATTGCGTCCGACCCGGGCGCCGCGCTGCCGCACCGAGAAGGCCCCGAAGCCGCGCAGTTCGACCCGATTGCCGCGGGCCAAGGATTCCGCGATCTCGTCGAATATCGTGGTCACGATCCGTTCCACGTCGCGATGGAAGAGATGCGGATTCTGCTCGGAGATTCGCTGAATCAGTTCAGATTTCGTCATGCCCCCCTCCCACGGGGAACGCCCCCGGCACAAGCGGTCGTGAAGTGCACCTAGGTTTTTCAGGCGGATTTCTTGGGTGCCTTCTGACCGAGTCCCTTCAAGCTGCCAGAGCCTTTCCTCGACGTCAAGGATAAGCCGTTCAGATAGCGACGTTTTTTAGAATCTTCCTGGACAAGTGCAAAAAAAGAAAAGGCCCGGCAGCGCGGGGCTGCCGGGCTTGATTTCTCACGGGCGAGCCGTCGGCTCGCCCGGGCTCGGCTCAGTCCTTGGATTCGGCCTGCTTTGCTTCGGCCTCGTCCGTCGCTTCGTCTTCGGCGTCGTCCTTTGCCTTGGCTTTGGGCTTTGCCTTGGCGTCTTCAGCCGGCGCATCTGCGGCCTCCTCGGCGTCCGCTTCGGCGGCCTCGGCCGCGTCTTCCTTCTTTGCTTTGGCCTTCTTGGCCGGCTTGGCCGGCTCGGCTTCCTCGGACTTGGTCTTCTGCTGGGCCTTGGAGATTGCGGCACCCAGGATGTCGCCGAGGGTCGCGCCGGACTCCGCGGAGCCGTACTCGGCCATGACCTGCTTCTCTTCCTCGACCTCGCGCTGCTTGATCGAGAGAGTGACCTTGCGGGTCTTCTTGTCGATGGTAGTCACCTTGGCGTCGACCTTCTCGCCGACTGCAAAGCGGTCGGGCCGCTGCTCGCTGCGGTCGCGCGAAAGCTCGGCCTTGCGGATGAAGCCGACCAGACCGTCGGACAGGGTGACCTCGATGCCGTTGTCCTGGACGCGGCTGACCGTGCCGGTCACGATCGCGCCGCGGCGCAGGCCGTCGGCCCCGGCTTGGAAGGGATCCTCGGCCAGCTGCTTGATGCCGAGGCTGATCCGCTCCTTCTCGGTGTCGACGTCCAGCACCTTGCAGCGCACGGTGTCGCCCTTCTTGTAGTCCTTGACCGCCTCGTCGCCCGAGCGCGACCAGTCCAGGTCCGAAAGGTGGACCATGCCGTCGATCTCGCCGGGCAGGCCGACGAAGAGGCCGAACTCGGTGATGTTGCGGATCTCGCCCTCGAGCTCGGTGCCGACCGGATGGCTCTCGGCGAAGTCCTGCCAGGGATTGGACAGGCACTGCTTGAGGCCGAGGCTGATGCGGCGCTTCTGCTCGTCGACGTCCAGGACCATGACCTCGACCTCCTGGCTGGTCGAGACGATCTTGCCGGGGTGCACGTTCTTCTTGGTCCAGCTCATCTCCGAGACGTGGACCAGGCCCTCGATACCGGCCTCCAGCTCCACGAAAGCGCCGTAGTCGGTGATGTTGGTGACCCGGCCGGTGAACTTGGTGCCGATCGGGTACTTGGCGCCGACGCCTTCCCAGGGATCGGCCTCGAGCTGCTTCATGCCGAGGCTGATGCGCTGGGTCTCCGGGTTGAAGCGGATGACCTGGACGTCGACGTTCTGGCCGATCGACAGCGCCTCTGTCGGATGGTTGATTCGCTTCCAGGAGATGTCGGTGACGTGGAGCAGGCCGTCGACGCCGCCGAGGTCCACGAAGGCGCCGTAGTCGGTGATGTTCTTGACCACGCCCTGCAGGACCTGGCCTTCCTTCAGGTTGGCGACCAGCTCCGAGCGCTGCTCGGCGCGGGTCTCCTCCAGGACGGCCCGGCGCGAGACCACGATGTTGCCGCGCGAGCGGTCCATCTTGAGGATCTGGAAGGGCTGCGGCGTGCCCATCAGGGGCGTGACGTCGCGCACCGGGCGGATGTCGACCTGGCTGCCGGGCAGGAAGGCCACGGCGCCCGAAAGGTCGACGGTGAAGCCGCCCTTGACCCGGCCGAAAATGACCCCCGAGACCCGCTCGTTGGCCTGGAAGGCCTTCTCGAGCTGGGTCCAGGCCTCTTCGCGCTTGGCCTTCTCGCGCGACAGCATGGCCTCGCCGTGCTTGTTCTCGATGCGCTCGAGGTAGACCTCGACGTCGTCGCCGACCTTCATCTCGGGAATCTGCCCGGCCTGGGCGAACTCCTTCAGGGCGACCCGGCCTTCGGACTTGAGGCCGACGTCGACCACGGCGGTGTCGCCCTCGATGGCGACGATCTGGCCCTTGAGGACGGTGCCCTCCAGGCTGTCGACGTCGCCCAGGGATTCCTCCAGCAGGGCGGCAAAGTTCTCTTTTTTCGGGGCGCTATCGGCGGCGGTCTCGGTGGCTTGAGCCATGGATGTCATTCCTTTGCTTGAGTGTACGGGCCTGCCGGTTGACTCCGGCGGTCTTCCCGGTCCTCCGGGCTTCGTTGTCGGCCTTGCGGGTCAGTCCCTGCGCCCTCGCGCGGCGACGATGTCCATCGCGGCCGCCAGGGCCGCTTCGCTGTCCAACTCCGTCGTATCCAGGACGATGGCATCCTCGGCCGCTCGAAGCGGCGCCACGGCCCGCTGGCTGTCGCGGGCATCGCGGGTCTGCAAATCCTGCAAGACGCGGGCGTATATAGACTCCTCGCCGCGTTCCCGCAACTCCTTGTGTCGGCGCCGGGCCCGCTCCTCGGTGCTGGCGGTGACGAAGAGCTTGAGGTCGGCCTCGGGGCAGACCACGGTGCCGATGTCGCGGCCGTCCAGCACCGCCCCCGGGGCGCCGGCCGGCGGATTCTCGGCGAAATTGCGCTGGAAGGCCAGCAGGGCGGTCCTCACCTCCGGAATCGCCGCCACCCTCGAGGCCAGGTGGCTGATCCGCTCGTCGCGCAGCCCGGGGCGCGCCAGGTCGGCCGGGGTCAGCGCCTCGGCGGCGCGTCGGGCCGCGGCGGCGAAGCCGGGATCGTCCTCCGCCAGGTCGATCGCGGCGGCTACGGCCCGATAAATCATGCCAGAATCCAGGTGGGCGAAGCCGAGGCGGGCGGCCAGGGCCCGGGCCAGGGTCCCCTTGCCGGCCGCCGAGGGACCGTCGACCGCGATGATCATGGCGCGGCCTCCTCCAGGCGCGCGCCGAGACCCGCCATCAAGGACGCGAAGCCCGGAAAGCTGGTATCGATGGGCCGGCCGTCGTCGATGATGACCGGCCGTTCGGCGGCGAGGCCGAGGACCAGGAAGCTCATGGCGATGCGGTGGTCCAGGCGGGTCGCGATCGGCGCGGGATTGCCGCCGGGCACCCGGCCGCCGCGGCCTTTGACAACCAGGCGGTCCGCGCCCTCCTCGACCTCGACGCCGCAGGCCGCAAGGCCCGCGGCCATGCTGGCCAGGCGGTCGCTCTCCTTGACCCTCAGCTCGCCCAGGCCCTCCATCACCGTCGCGCCTTCGGCACAGGCCGCGGCCACCGCCAGGATGGGATACTCGTCGATCATCCGCGGCGCCCGCGCGGCCGGCACGCTCACGCCGGACAGGCTAGAGGCGCGGACCACCAGGTCGGCGACCGGCTCGCCGCCGAGCTCGCGCCGGTTCTCCTCGCGGATCTCGGCACCCATCTCGCGCAGGGTCTCGTAAAGCCCGCTGCGCAGGAGGTTCAGGCCGACTCCCTCGATCGTCACCTCGGCGCCGGGCAGCAGCAGTGCGGCGACCGCCGGAAAGGCGGCCGAGGAGGGATCGCCCGGCACCTGCAGCTCTGCCGCCTGCAGCTCCGGCTGGCCGGTCAGGCGGATCTCTCGAACCTCGGCGTCATCCTCTTGCCGATCCTCGACCGCGACCTCGGCGCCGAAGTGGCGCAGCATGCGCTCGCTGTGGTCCCGGGTCGGCGCGGGCTCGATCACCGAGGTCTGGCCCGGGGCGGTGAGACCGGCGAGCAGCACCGCCGACTTGACCTGCGCCGAGGCGACCGGCAGGCGGTAGCGGATCGGCAGCGGCTCGGCGCTGCCGGTAAGGGTCAGGGGCAGACGGCAGCCCTCGCGCGCGGTGATCATGGCGCCCATCTGCTGCAGGGGCGCCGCGACCCGCCGCATGGGCCGACTGCGCAGCGAGGCGTCGCCGGTCAGGACCGCGGTCAAGGGATGACCGGCCAGGATGCCCATCATCAGACGGGCGCCGGTCCCCGAGTTGCCCAGGTCCAGCACGTCTTCCGGTGCGACCAGGCCTCCGAGGCCGCGGCCCCAGACCCGCCAGAGACCGTCGTCGTCGCGCCCCACCTCGGCGCCCAACCGGCCGAGCGCACGGGCGGTCGCGAGCACGTCCTCGGCCTCCAGCAGGCCGGCGATGCGGGTCTCGCCGACCGCGAGGGCGCCCAGCATCAGGGCGCGATGCGAGATCGACTTGTCCCCCGGCACGCGGATGCGGCCGAGCAGGCCCTCGCAGGGATGTGCGGTGATGGCAACCAAGGCTTCGGAATCACGCTTTCTGGGCTTAACCGCCACAGCTGTACCACAGGACGTCGGCGCGGCAAGGGGGCGCTGGAAACGGCGCCGATTTACCTTTGACAGCGCACCGCGATCATGGCAATTGGCGGCCGCACGCCGTGCCGGAACGACGACGCCGGGACTACCAGCGGAGGGACACGTGGCCAAGCCCGAATGGGGAACGAAGCGGATCTGCCAGGCCTGTGGTGCCAAGTTCTACGACCTGCGCCGCTCGCCGATCGTCTGTCCCGCCTGCGGGGTCGAGTTCGATCCCGAGGCCCTGCTGCGTTCGCGCCGGTCACGCGCGCCGGGTGCTAAGGAGGACGAGGCCAAGAAGGCGGCTGCCAAGAAACCGGCCGTCGAAGAGGCAGCGCCCGACAAGGACGAGGAGGCTTTCGACGCCGATCTGGAAGACGAGGAGTTGGACGACACCGAAGATCTGCCGGACGAGGATGGCGACGACGCCCTGATCGAGGACGCCTCGGAACTCGGCGAGGACGAGGAAGACCTCTCCGACGTCAAGGTCAAGGACGGCGACGGCGAAGAGCGCTGAGCGCCTCCAAGCGGTCCGGCCCCATTTTGCTCTTGTCAGGGCCGCCCGCCGGTCCTAGGTTCCGCTCGTTTTCCCAGGTGCGGGCCCGGCCGCTGCGCGGCGCCTTCGCACCTCCGGGGCCGTAGCTCAGTTGGGAGAGCGCTACAATGGCATTGTAGAGGTCAGGGGTTCGACTCCCCTCGGCTCCACCAGTTACTTCAAGGGCCTGGTCGCTGCGCTGGCGACCAGGCCCTTAAAGTTTTTGAACCTAACCTGAACGCAAAAGCTTGAAGTAGGGATCGACCTCCCGGCTTAGGCGCGCAAGTCGTCCGGGGAGTAGGCGGGCAAGATCCTCGGCATCTTCGGCGCGCTTCTCGAACCGGCGGCTATTGGCAAGTCCCGCTCCGCTTTCTCGTCGACTATGGGGCACTGGCCCTGGCGGTGGCCCTGTGTCGTCGTCGGAGCAGCACTCAGTTCAAGCGGCCTGCTCGCGAACCTTCGGCGCGGCCGCGGCGATCGTCCCGCCATGCACCGGGGCGGCCCGCAGCTCTAGCAGATCCCCTGCTGCGGAGACCGGTGCCTCACGCCGTGATGGCGTTGAGCCTCCCCTAACTCACCCCGGCGTGGGCCGCCTTCCCCCTTTCCCCTTTGGTCCACGCCGGGGCTTTGTTACAAGGCCGGGTCACGTCGCTCTCGCCGTCGGCCTCGAGCCACGGAACCGGCGCCGCAACCTCGTCGAGTGGACTCGCCGGGAGGCTGCTCTATCTATATGGAATAGATCAAATTATCTGCGCTCAATTGATTCCAATTGAGCGCAGTTTGATCTAGACAGGGCTATGTTCGAAGGCTTCGAGCGATTCGACCTGCCCGGCGAGGGGGCGACGATCCACGGCGTGACGGGCGGCGCCGGCCCACCGCTGCTCCTGCTGCACGGCAATCCCCAGACCCATGCGATGTGGCACAAGGTGGCGCCGCGCCTCGCCGCGGACTTCACCGTGGTGGCCTGCGACCTGCGTGGCTACGGGCGCTCCTCGAAGCCGCCCAGCGACCCGGAGCATGCGGCCTATTCCAAGCGGGCCATGGCGGCCGACTTGGTGCGGGTCATGGAGCGGCTGGGCCACGGGCGCTTCCTGGTCGGGGCGCACGATCGCGGCGCCCGGGTCGCGCACCGCATGGCCCTGGACTGGCCGGAGCGGGTCGTGCGCCTGGCGCTTCTGGACATCGCGCCGACCCGCGAGATGTATCGCGAAACCACCGATCGCTTCGCGCGCGACTACTGGCACTGGTTCTTCATGATCCAGAAGGCACCCCTGCCCGAGCGGATGATGGCCGCCGACCCCGAGGCCTTCTGGCTGTGGAAGTGCGGAGGCGGCTCGGCCGGCCTGACGCCCTTCACCGAAGCGGCGCTCGACGATTATCTCACCGCCTTCCGCGATCCGCGCACCATCGAGGCGAGCTGCGAGGACTATCGGGCCGCGGCCACGATCGATATCCGCCACGACGACGCGGACCAGGGCCGCAAGGTCGACTGTCCGCTGCTGGCACTCTGGGGCGCCCAAGGCGCGGTGGCGCGCAACTTCGACGTCCTGGCGCTCTGGCGGGAGCGGGCCGCCCGGGTGACCGGTTGGCCCTTGCCCGGCGGCCACTATCTCGCGGAGGAATGCCCCGACGAGGTCTACGCCGCCTTTTTCGAGTTCTTCAGCCAAGCGGGATAGCGGCGCGTTGCTAGAGCACGATGATATGAGGTTGAAGCAACCTCATATCTGAATCGTGCTCTAAACTGTTGAAGTAGAGCGAGATTCAGACATGAAGCCGGATTGGTTTAATGTCATCCCGCTCTAGCCCGTCCGCCGTTCCGCGAGCGGCGGCAGGTGCAGCTCGTGGAGCGCCAGGGCGGCGGCGCCCCAGGCCCAGACCTCGTCGCCCCAGCGGTTGACCCGGATCGGCGTCTTGTCGCGGTGGACCGAGAGCACGTTGTCCCGCGCCGCCTGCAGCATCGCCGCCTCGTAGAACTCGTGGAGCTGCATGCGCTCGCCGGAGAGGATGACCAGGGCCGGATCGAAGAGGTTGATCAGGTTTGCAAGGCCCAGGCCGAGCATCTCGCCCGCCCGCTCGTGAATCCGGCGCACCTCGGGGTCCCCGGCACGGGCCATCTCGGCCAGGCGGTCCAGGCCGCGCTGAACCTCGAAGGGGTCGTCCAGGTCGCCCAGGGACAGCAGGCCCCCGGCCTCGCGCAGGATCGCAAAGTCGGCGACGTAGGCCTCCAGGCAGCCGCGCTGGCCACAGCGGCAGAGCGCCCCGCCGCGCTCGATCTTGGTGTGGCCGAACTCCGAGCCGAAGCCCTTGGAGCCGCGGTAGAGCTGCCCGCCGACCACGGCGCCCATGCCGACGCCGTGCTCGACCGTCACCACGATGAAGTCGTCGTGGCCCCGGCCGGCGCCGCGCCAGAGCTCGGCATAGGTCGCAAGGTTGGCGTCGTTGTCGACGAAGACGGGACGGCCGAGGCGCTCGGTCATCAGGGCGCGCAGGGCGACCGGCCCCTCGCCGAAGACCGGGCTCCAGTGGCAGATCCCAGCCGAGAAGTCGATGAAGCCAGGGACCCCCAGTCCGATGCCGGCGATCTCCGCCAGCGTCAGACCCGCGCCGGCGCAGGCCTGGCGCAGGGCGTCCTCGACCAGGTCGGCGACGACCTCCGGCGGCTGGCGGTTGGCGCGGACGGGGACCATGGTGCTGCGCACCAGGTTGCCGGCGAAGTCCGCGACCCAGACCGAGACCTGGTGCATGGCGATCTTGACCCCGGCGACGTGGCAGGCGCTCGGGTTGAGCCGCAGCAGGACACGGGGCCGGCCGCGGACGGAAAGTGCGGTCGCCTCCGGCCTTGGCCGCTCGTCCTCCTGGGCGATCTCGATCAGCCCGGCGTCGAGCAGCTCGCCGGTCACCGCAGTCACGGTCGCCGGGCTGAGGGCGGTCGCCGCGGCGATGTCGACCCGGGCGACCGTGCCGCGCCGGCGGATCTCGGTCAGCACCCGGTGCCGGTTGATCCGGCGGATCAGGTCGCCGTCGGCGGCGGTCTTCATCGGCCTGGGCGCGGCGGAATCATGCCAGGCCGCCGTCGACGATGAACTCCTGGCTGCTGCAGGCGGAGGAGACCTCCGAGGCCAGAAAGAGGACCATCTGCGCCACGTCGCGCCCGACCAGGCGGCGGTGCAGGCATTGCTCGGCCAGGATCCGCCGCTCGTCCTCGGGGCTGATCCAGAGGCGCAGCTGCCTCTCGGTCAGGATGCAGCCCGGGACGATCGAGTTGACCCGGATGCCGTGGTCGCCGAACTCCCGGGCCAGGCTGCGGGTCAGGCCGCGCACCGCCGACTTGCAGGTCGAATAGACCGTCAGGTCGCGGACCCTCAAGGTCGGCGCCACGGAGCCGAAGTTGATGACCGAGCCGCGGCCGCGGGCCTTCATCAGGCCGAAGGCGTGCCGGGCGGCGACGAACTGATGGCGCAGGTTGACCGCTACGCAGCGCTCCCAGAAGGCCGGGTCGACCTCGGCCACCTCGTGGCGCCGGTCGTTGGCGGCGTTGTTGACCAGGACCGTCAGGCCTTCGCCTTGGGACTCCGCGGCGTCGATGGCGGCGCAGAGGGCTGCGTCGTCGGTGACGTCGGCGGCGATGAAGCGCGGCCGTGTTCCGGTCTCGGTCGCCAGCCGCGCGCTCAGGGCCTCGCCGGCCTCGGCGTCCAGGTCGACGAAGACCGTCGCCGCGCCCTGGCGGCAGAAGCCCTCGACGATGTCGGCGCCGATCCCTGTCGCGCCGCCGGAGACGAAGACGGCGGCCCCCTCCAGGTCGGCGTAGCGCGCGGTGTCCAGTTCGCTCATGTCTCGCGGTCTCCCCGTTCCGGCTCTCAGCGCTCGAAGTCGATGCGCTCGCCGGCGACGACCCGGCGCCAGTCCGAGCTTTGACCGTCCGGCCAGGTCACCCGGACCTCGGCTTCCCGGGCGCTGCCGAGCCCGAAGTGCAGCGGCAGGCAGGCGCCGCTCGCATGGCCGCCGCCGACGGCCCGGCGCCGGCTGACCAGTCGGCCGTCGATGCGCGCCTCGACCAGGGCGCCGACGGCGAAGGCGTTGACGCCTCTCTGGCGGACCTCGACCTCGATCCAGCCGGCGGTCCCCGTCGAGACGTTGTGCAGCACCGTCGCCGGCTGGTCGCGGTTGACGGTGACCAGGTCGAGCCGGCCGTCGCCGTCGAGGTCGGCCGCGACGCCGCCGCGCCCGCGCCGGTCCAGGGCGATTCCCGCCGGGCCGCCGGCTTCGGTGAAGGCTTGCCCCGGCGTGCCCAGCAGCAGGGAGTCCGGGTCGAAGGCGGCGAACTCCGGCATGGCGTCGACGTTGCCCTTGACGATCCAGAGGTCGTCGGTGCCGTCGTTGTTGAAATCCGCGAAGTCGGCATGCCAGGAGGTCGAAGGCCGGCGGTCGCCGCCGCTGTGCGGGCGCTGGGCCATGGTGCCCAGCTCCAGCGCCCGATTCTCGAACTCGGGACGGCCGCCGGTCGGGTCGCGCAGCGCCTGGAGGTGGTTGTCCGCCATGTTGGTGACGGCGACCTCGGGCCGGCCGTCGCCGTCCAGGTCGCTGGCAGCCAGGCCCATGCCCCAGATCACCGGGCCGCTCCAGCCCTCGGCGGCGGTCAGGGACCGCGGTCCCTCGGGCTCGAGCCGGAAGAGCTGCTCGGAGAGCCCGCGATCGTAGTACTGCCGGTCGTTGGCCAGGCGCAGGTCCGGTCGGCCGCTGCCGGCCCAGTCGAGGAAGAGAGCCGAGAGGGTGCAGGCGGTGGGCTCCAGCGGCTGCGGCGGCCCGTAGCGCTTTCGGCCGGGCAGCGGTCGGAGGATGTATGACGGGTCGCAGTTGCCGGTCTTGGCCAGGGGCCGGCTGCGGTCGACGTAGTTGCCGACCGCCAGGGTCGGCAGCGCCGCCCCGAGCTCCCAGTGGGCGGCGAAGGCGGTGGTCCAGTCGGCCCGCGCCGGCAGGCCGAAGGCAGCACCGGCCTCCTCGAAGCGGCAGTCGCCCAGGCCGCGCAGCAGGAGGTTGCGCCCGAAGCGCAGCAGAAAGACGTCCATGACGCCGTCGGAGTCCAGGTCCAGGGGGTAGGCGCCGGTCACGCGGCGCGCGGATTCGGCGTCGAGGCCCGGCGCCTCGGACGCGGCCTCGAAGGCGACGGCGCCCTCCGCCGCGCTGCGATTCAGGTAGAGCCGGGCCGGATGGGCGCCGCCGGCGAGCAGCAGCTCGGGCCGCCCGTCGCCGTTGCAGTCGAAGGCGGCCGCGCCGCCGCCGACCATGAAATCGGAATCGCCGCCGTAGACGTGGTCCAGCCCGGACTTGGCGGTCACGTCGCGGAAGCGCGGGATCTCAGGCGTTTCCGACGTCGCGCAGGCGCCGGCCAGCCCGAGGAGCAACAGCACGGCGCCCGATTTAATTCCGAGCCTGAAGTTAATCTCTCGCACGCCCAGCTCCCCTTCTCCTCGCCGCCCCGACCTTCCGACCGGAACGCTACAAACTAGGCCGGCCGGACCGCGCACTGTCGATCCCGGAGACAGTATCGCCCAGCTTTGGCGGCTTGTGGAGTCAAAATAAATTTGACAATCGAATTTAATTGGTCGACCTTATGGTGGTTTTCGCAAGGGACCACTCAACGAATAAGAAAGCGATCTAGGGAGGAAGTCATGAAGGCCGTGCTCAAGCTCATCGCGCTCGCCGCCCTGGCCCTCGGCGGCCTGACGCCGGCCCAGGCCCAGGAGCTCATCGTCGGCGTCAGCTGGTCGAATTTCCAGGAAGAGCGCTGGAAGACCGACGAGGCGGCGATCAAGGCCGCCCTCGAGGCCGCAGGCGCGACCTACATCTCCGCCGACGCACAGAGCTCCTCCGCCAAGCAGCTCTCCGACGTCGAGAGCCTGATCGCCCGCAATGCCAATGCGCTGATCATTCTGGCCCAGGACGCCGATGCCATCACCCCGGCCGTGGTGGCCGCCGCCAACGAGGGCATCCCGGTGGTCGGCTACGACCGCCTGATCGAGCATCCCGACGCCTTCTACCTGACCTTCGACAACGTCGAGGTCGGTCGCATGCAGGCCCGTGCGGTGCTCGAGGCGCAGCCCAAGGGCAACTACGTATTCATCAAGGGCTCGCCGACCGATCCCAACGCCGACTTCCTGCACGGCGGACAGCTCGAGGTCCTGAAGTCGGCCGTCGACTCCGGCGACATCAAGGTCGTCGGCGAGCAGTACACCGACGGCTGGCTGCCGGCCAACGCCCAGCGCAACATGGAGCAGATCCTGACCGCCAACGACAACAAGGTCGACGCGGTGGTCGCTTCCAACGACGGCACCGCTGGCGGCGTGGTCGCGGCCCTGACCGCCCAGGGCATGGAAGGCATCCCGGTCTCCGGCCAGGACGGCGACCACGCGGCGCTCAATAGGGTCGCGCTCGGCACTCAGACCGTCTCGGTCTGGAAGGACGCCCGGGACCTCGGCAAGGCCGCCGGCGAGATCGCCGTGGCCCTGGCGAAGGGCGCCAAGATGTCCGAGATCGAGGGCGGAGAACTCTGGACCAGCCCGGGCGGCAAGAAGCTCAACTCCCGCTTCCTCGAGCCGGTGCCGATCACCCGCGACAATCTCAAGGTCGTCATCGATGCCGGCTGGGTGCCGCAGGAGGTGGTCTGCAAGGGCGTCGCCCCCGGCAGCGTCCCGGCCTGCAAGTGAGCCGCCTCGCCTAGAGCGACGGCCTCTGGGAGTCCTCCCCCGCTAGGGGGAGAACGGGGGAACCTGCCGATGTCGGCGCGATCGCAAAGCCCCGAACGTCAATCCGAATTCTCGGCCCGGACCTCCTCGGGACCGGCCGCGGGGAGGGCCGGCCATGCCCGATGACCTGAAGCGGCGCCTGGCCGCGCTAGAGATCGACACCCGCCTGCTCGGCATGGTCGGGGCCCTGCTGGTGGTCTGGGTCGGTTTCGACCTCCTGACCGAGGGCCGCTTCCTCACCTCGCGCAACCTCTTCAACCTCTCGGTCCAGACCGCCTCGGTCGCGGTCATGGCGACCGGCATGGTCTTCGTCATCGTGACCCGGCACATCGACCTCTCGGTCGGCTCCCTGCTCGGCGTGCTGGCCATGGTGATGGGCGTGATCCAGGCCGAGATCCTGCCCGACTTCCTGGGCTTCAACCATCCGGCGAACTGGGTCGTAACCGTGGGCGTCGGCGTGATCCTGGGCGCCGCGATCGGCGCCGCCCAGGGCTACGTGATCGGCTACCTGGCCGTGCCCGCCTTCATCGTCACCCTCGGCGGCCTGCTGATCTGGCGCGGCGCCGCGTGGTGGGTGACCCAGGGCCGGACCGTGGCGCCCCTGGACCGCAACTTCACCCTGATGGGCGGCGGTGCCGAGGGCACCCTGGGCGCCAGCCTGTCCTGGGGCCTGGGCGTCCTCGCCGTGGCCGCGACCCTGGCGCTTCTGGCCTGGGCCCGCCGCCGTCGCCGGACCCATGGCTTCGCGGTCAAGCCGCTCTGGGCGGAGTTGACCCTGGGCGGCCTGCTCACGGTCATGATCCTCGGCTTCGTCGCGGTCATGAACGCCTATCAGGTGCCGGCCCGGGCGGCGGAGCGAATCCTCAAGGCCCGGGGCCTGGAGGTGCCGCCCGAAGGCATCGCGCTGGCCCACGGCATCGCGATCCCGGTGGTCATCTTGCTGGTGGTCGCGATCGTGATGACCGTGATCGCCCGGCGCACCCGCTTCGGCCGCTACGTCTTCGCGACCGGCGGCAATCCCGACGCGGCCGAGCTCTCGGGCGTCGACACCCGCTGGCTGACGGTGAAGATCTTCGCCCTGATGGGCGTGCTCTGCGCCATCGCCGCGGTGATCGCCTCGGCCCGGCTGCGCTCGGCCGCCAACGACCTCGGCACCCTCGACGAGCTGCGGGTGATCGCCGCCGCGGTGATCGGCGGCACTTCCCTGGCCGGCGGTGTCGGGACGATCTACGGCGCGATCCTGGGCGCCCTGGTGATGCAGAGCCTGCAGTCGGGCATGGCGCTGGTCGGCATCAACACCTCGCTGCAGTCGATCATCATCGGCCTGGTCCTGGTCCTCGCCGTCTGGGCCGACCACGTCTATCGCCGGAGGACCGCGACATGACCGAAGCGGCCACGACGGCCCCGGCCGCTGCGGCGCCCTTGGTCGAGATGCGCAACATCGAGGTCGCCTTCGGCGGCGTGAAGGCGGTCGACGACGTGACCATCGACCTCTACCCCGGCGAGGTGGTCGGCCTGCTGGGCCACAACGGTGCCGGCAAGTCGACCCTGATCAAGGTGCTCTCGGGGGCCTACCAGGCCCGGGCCGGCGAGATCCGGATCAATGGCGAGGTCGCCGAGATCCAAAACCCCCGGGACGCGCGCGGCTACAACATCGAGACCATATACCAGACCCTGGCCCTGGCCGATAACCTGGACGCGCCGGCGAACCTCTTCCTCGGCCGCGAGCTGCTGACCGGCGCCGGCTTCCTCGACGACGACCAGATGGAGGCGGAGACGCGCAAGATCATGGCGCGGCTCAACCCCAACTTCCAGAAGTTCAAGGCCCCGGTGAAGGCGCTCTCGGGCGGCCAGAGGCAGTCGGTCGCCATCGCCCGGGCGGTCTACTTCAACGCCAGGATCCTGATCATGGACGAGCCGACGGCCGCCCTCGGCGTGCAGGAGACCCAGATGGTCGCCGAGCTGATCCAGCAGCTCAAGGCCGAGGGCTTGGGCATCTTCCTGATCAGCCACGACATCCACGATGTCTTCGACCTCGCCGACCGGGTCACCGTGCTCAAGAACGGCAAGCTGGTCGGCACCGAGCGGGTCGAGGACGTCACCAAGGACGACGTGCTTTCGATGATCATCCTCGGCGAGAACCCGAAGCGCCGGCCGCGATGACCCAGGACCTCGACGCCGACCTGCTGCTCGACTGCCGCTGCGAGCTGGGCGAGGGCATCCAGTGGCGCAGCGACACCCAGCGGCTCTACTGGACCGACATCCACGGCAAGCGCTTCTGGAGCTGTGACGCCGAGGGCGGCGCGGTCGAGACCGTCGACCTGCCCGAGCGGCTCGGCTCCTTTGCCTTCGACCCGGCCGGGGCGATCCTGGCCGCCTTCGAAAGCGGGCTCTTCCGCGTCGACCCGGCGACCTGGGCGCGCGAACGGCTGAGCGACTTCGAGCCCGAGCAGCCGAGCACGCGCTACAACGACGGCCGCTGCGACCGGCAGGGACGCTTCCTCGCCGGCGGCGTGAACGAGGACGGCTTGAAGCCGGCCTCCAGCCTGACCCGCTACGGCGCGGCCGGCGGGGTCGAGACCCTGGCGGCCGGCATCGGCTGCAGCAATTCCATCGCCTTCTCGCCCGACGGCCGGCGGCTCTACTTCGCCGACACGCCGACCCGGACGATCTGGGCCTACGACTACGACCCGGCCGGCGGCCCGCTTGGCCTGCGGGCGATCTTCGCGGTGCTGGCCGAGGACGAGGGCCTCCCGGACGGCTCCTGCGTCGACGCCGAGGGCCGGCTCTGGAACGCTCGCTTCAACGGCGCCAGCGTCCAGTGCTTCACCCCCGACGGCGAGCGCCGCACCCGGATCCGCCTCCCGGTGCCCCAGGTCACCTGCTGCTGCTTCGGCGGTCCGGGCCTCGAACGCCTCTACATCACCACCGCCCGCGAGAACATGGCCGCGGAAGAGGTCGCCGCCGCCCCACTCTCCGGCGGCCTCTTCGTCGCCGAGTCCGGCGCGACCGGTCTGGAGGAGGTCCGCTTCGGGTCGCCGCTGTTCGCTCAGGCGGGTTGAAGCCGTGTCCGACGGACGGGAGTCTTCTAGCGGCGACCGTGGCTCTTACAAGGAATCGATCGCGCCTTTCACCGACACCGACGTTGCGAACCTCCGTACCGCGTTGAATGAGATCGGTGGCTTCGCCGGTGCGGAGATCTCCGCGGCGCTCGCCGAGCTGGGAGTCCACGCAGAGGAGCTGAAGGCACTCCTTGATGGCCTTGAGTCGCCCGAAAGCCTTCGCACCGCGCCACGGCAGTGCCTGCTGGGCTTCTTCCTTCTGACGAGCCTGGTCTGTGCCGCCCTTGGCGACGAAGAGCTGGCGACGATAACGGGGCAGAGTCGCGATGCGCACGTCCTGACCGCGCGCCGCCTCTATCACGCCTTCGCACGGCGCAGCGGCTGAAACCGCTTGGGCTTCCGGCCGGCCCGGGTAGAATGTCGTCGCGTTCTTCGCCCTTCCGCAATCTGCCGCACATACCTCCGACATCGCCGCCATGACTCCCGCCCACACGCGCTATTGCCTGGTCCTCGCCGGCCTCTTCGCCGTTTGGTGGATCTGGCTCGCCATCGCGCCGCTGCACCGCGCCGATTGGCTGCTGGAGAACGTGCTGGTCATCCTTTTCGCAGTTCTGCTGGTCTGGTCCTACCGGCGGTTGCCGCTGTCGCGCGTGTCCTACACCCTGATCTTCGTCTTCCTCTGCCTGCACGTGGTCGGCTCGCACTACACCTATTCCGAGGTGCCCTACGACGACTGGATCCGCGGCCTGACCGGCGGCTCGCTCAACGAGGCCATGGGCTGGGAGCGCAATCACTTCGACCGGGCGATCCACTTCACCTACGGGCTGCTGCTGGCCTACCCGATCCGCGAGGTCTTCCTGCGGGTCGCCGAGGTGCGCGGCTTCTGGGGCTACTTCCTGCCGCTGGAGTTCACCATGGCGACCTCGATGCTCTACGAGCTGATCGAGTGGGGCGCGGCCATGGTCTTCGGCGGCGAACTCGGCATGGCCTACCTGGGCACCCAGGGCGACATCTGGGACGCCCACAAGGACATGCTGCTGGCCAGCCTCGGCGCCGCCCTCGCCATGGCCCTGACCGCGGCGCTCAACGCCCGCCTGCAGCGCGACTTCGCCCGCGAGTGGGCCGACAGCCTGCGGGTCAAGGGCCGCGAGCCCCTGGGCGAGGTCGAGATAGCCCGCATGCTCGAAGAGGACGAACGCCCGGGCTGACGCTCGGCCCGCCGCGCCTTCGCCTCAGTGCCCCGCCATGTAGGCGTCGCGCAGCACGGCGGCTTCAAGCTCCAGCTCGTCCAGCCGGTGCTTCACGGCATCGCCGATGCTGACCAGGCCGACCAGCCGGTTGTCCTCGAAGACCGGCAGGTGACGGACTCGGTGCCGGGTCATTAGGCCCAGGACGTGGGTCAGCTTGTGCTCGGGCTTGCAGGAGATGACGTTGCGGGTCATCACCTCGGCGACCTTGATCTCGCCCGCCTCGCCGCCGTGCTGGGCGAAGCAGTTGACGACGTCGCGCTCCGAGACGATGCCGATGACCTGCTGGTCCTCCATCACGACCAGCGCGCCGATGCCCTCCAGCCGAAGCTTCTTCGCGACGGTGCCGAGCGTTGCCCAGGGGTCCGTGGTGGCGACTTCGTGGCCCTTGGCGGCCAATACGGCTTCAACTTTCATGGCCAAGTTCCTCCGGACCCTCGATTCTACGCCGTCCAGAATCGCGGTCAACGATGCTGCCGGCACGGCGACGCGGGGCGCCGCTCACTCCGCCGCCGCCCGGACCCGGACCAGGGTCTGGTCGCGCCGGCCGTGGGAATCGATCAGGGTAATCTCGGCGAACCCGGGGCCGCCGGGCCGCCAGCCGGCGGTGCTGCGGCGCGACATCGGGCCGAGCGGCCGGCCGTCGATCAGCCAGGCGTAGGGTCGGGCGCCGCCGGCCGCTTGCAGCTGGACCGCGCCCTCCGGCGGCAGGACCAGCAGGCTGTCGTCCAGCGGGAAGACGATCCGCGGCGCCGAGGGCGCGCGGGCGTCGGCCTGCAGCGCCCCGCGCGGGCGCAGGCGACGCAGCCCGGGCGGCAGGTCGCCGGTCGCGGTCTCGCGCGCTGCGCCGGCGCGTCCCGGCCGGGCCGAAGGGTCCGGTTGCGGCAGCTGGCCGAAGACCTCGAAGAGCAGCGGCGCCGCGGTGTTGAGGCCGAAGCGGCCGGGGCTCGGCGTGCCGTCCGGGCGGCCGAGCCAGACCGCGACCGTGTAGCGGGCATCGAAGCCCAGCGCCCAGGCGTCGCGGAAGCCGTAGGATGTGCCGGTCTTGAAGGCGATCTCGCGCCGGTCGCCCGGCGTCCGGCGGAAGCCCGGCGGTCGCGGCGCCTCGGCCAGGATCGCGGCGACCTCTTCGCGGGCGCCAGGACCCAACAGAGGCGCCACGCGGCCGTCGGGCTTCGCATTCCGGGTGAGCCGCAGGGGCCGGACACGGCCGTCGGTGCCCAGGGCGGCGTAAAGTCGCGCCAGGTCTTCCAGCCGGGTGCCGACCCCGCCCAGCGCCAGCGGCAGGCCGGGCCGGTCGCCGCCGGGAAAGCGCAGGGTGACGCCGCAGCGGCGCAGGGCCTCGGCGAAGGCGACCGGCCCCAGGCTGTCGAGCACCGCCACCGCCGGCACGTTGAGCGAAAGCTGCAGGGCCCGGGAAAGGCTCACCAGGCCGTGGTGGGTCTTGCCGAAGTTGCGCGGCGCGTAGCCGCCGAAGACCCGCGGCGCGTCCTCGACCAGGGTCCGGGGATGGGCGAGGCCGCGCTCGAAGGCCAGGCCGTAGATAAAGGGCTTCAGGGTCGAGCCCGGCGAGCGCAGGGCGCTCACCATGTCGACCTGGCCGGCGCGCGCCGCGTCGTGGAAGTCGGCCGAGCCGAGGTAGGCCAGGACCGCGCGGTCCCTGCCGTCCACCACAAGGACCGCGGCGCTGGCCGCAGGGCCGAGGCCGCGGGCGCGCCGCTTGACCAGGGCTTCCAGGCGGCGCTGCAGGCCGCCGTCGATGGTCGTCCCGATCACCGCCGCCCCGGGCTGCACCCGACGCAGGCGCTCGGCCAGGTGCGGCGCCGCGAAGGGCAGCGGCCGCCGTGCGGCGGACAACGGTGCGGCCTTGGCCGCCGCCAGCTCCGCCGGGGTCAAGGCGAGGGCCGCGGCGGTCCGGTCCAGGACCCGGTTGCGGGCCTGCCGCGCGGCTTCGGGGAAGCGGTCCGGCCGCAGGCGGCTGGGTGCCTGGGGCAGGGCGACCAGCAGCGCCGCCTCCGCCAGGGTCAGGTGCAGGGGCGCACGTCCAAGGTAGGCGAGGCCGGCGGCGCGGACGCCCTCGACGTTGCCGCCGAAGGGCGCCAGGGTCAGGTAGAGGCCGAGGATCTCCGCCTTGTCGTAGCGCCATTCGAGCTGCAGGGCGCGGGCCATCTCGATCAGCTTGGCGGAGAAGGTCCGCGGCCGCGGCGCCAGCAGGCGCGCGGCCTGCATGGTCAGGGTCGAGGCGCCGGAGATCACGCGGCCGTGGCGGACCAGCTGCCAGACGGCGCGCAGCAGGGCCAGGGGATCGACTCCGGGGTGGTCGTGGAAGCGCTTGTCCTCGTAAGCCACCAGCATCCGGAGGTAACGCGGGTCGACGTCACCGATCGCCGCCGGCAGCCGCAGGGCCTGGTCCGGGCTGAGGAAGATCCGCAGCGGCCGGCCCTCGCGGTCGGCGACGACCTGGGCGGCGAGGCGATAGCGCGCGAGGTCCGGCGGATGGGTCCGGTCCAGGGCCCAGAGCCCGCCCAGGCCCGCCGCCGGCAGCAGTAGCGCCAGCGCGGCGGCGAGGAACAGCCAGCGGTGGCCGGGTCGGCGGCTCACTCCGCCGCCACCACGTCGATCCGGCCCGCCGGACCTAGGGCCCGGTACCGGCGCTTGTACATATCCTCCAGGAAGACGCCCGGCAGGGTGTAGCGGCCCGGGATCACGGCGCGCACGAGGTAGGCCAGGGTGAAGCTGCGGCGGCGCGGGCCCAGGTCGACCGCGGCGACGTAGCGGTCGTCGCGGGCCGCCGCGAAACGGGTCTCGCTCAGCTCCGGCAGGAAGCCGAAGCGTTCCGTCGCCTCTCCGCCCAGCTTGGCGTTCTCGATCTCGAAGCCGGCCGGCAGCAGATCGACCACCAGGGCCTCGTGGTCGAGCCGGCCGAGGGCTTCCCCCTCGAGCAGCACGACCAGCAGCTGGTTCTGCCGCACCGTCTCCGGGGCCATGACCGCGCCGTCTTGGCCGTAGTAGCGCCGCGTGACCAGAAGGCCCTGGGACTCCGGCGGCAGGGGCTCGACCGGCACCCCGCTGACGCTGCGGACCAGGCGGACCGGGGCCGTCCCGTCGTTGCGCACCTCGCTGCCCTCGCTCCCGACCTTCAGGTAGAGCGCGTCGCGCCGGGGCGGCAGCGCCGCGCCGTCGACGATCAGGGCCATCTCCTCGGCGTCGGCGCGGATCAGCGCGTGGGTGGCCAGCAGGAGCCAGGCCTGCTCCTGGGTGCTGAGATGGCGCCGCCCTTTGAAGCGGTCCTCCAAGGCCTCGATGAGCCCGCCGAGGTCCTCCCGGCCGCCGGCCGTCTCGGCCAGGATCGCCAGCAGGGCGGCATCGTCCCGCAGGTCGGAGCCGTAGTCCCACCACCAGCGCTCCGGGTTCCGCTCGCGCGCCGGCGCGGCCAGGGCCAGGACCAGGAGGTCGTCGCCCGTCTGGGCCTCCCCGAGGCTGTGCAGGGCGGCGGCGAGCTGGCCGAGGCCCAGGCGGGTGGGGATGTTCCGGCCGTGGCGCCGGGCGAAGTAGCGCAGCTCGCCGGCCCGCAGGGCGCCGGTCCGGGCCAGGACGTAGGCCGCGTAGGCGCGGGCGACCAGGTCGCGGTCGTCGCCCCGGGTCACGACCGCCCTCAGCCAGGCCTGGGCCTGGGCATAGGACGCCTCCGGCACGTGATAGCCCTGCTCCTGGGCCCGGGTCAGGAAGTCGAAGGCATAGGCGCTCAGCCAGGCCTGCGCCGTGCCGCCGGCGTACCAGACCGCGAAGGAGCCGTCGCTGCGCTGGCGGTCCAGGGTCCGCCGGATCGCGCCCTCGATCCGGTCGCGCAGGGTGGCCTCCCGGATCTGGTGGTCCCAGGCCTTGGCGACCTCGGCCAGGTAGAGCAGCGGCAGGGCCCGGCTGATGGTCTGCTCGGTGCAGCCGTAGGGATAGCGGTCGAGGGCGCTCAGCAGGGCCGGGGCGTCGAACTCCGGCCGCATCGCGACCGTCAGCCCGAGCTCGCGGGTGCCAGGCAGGAAGCCCTCGGCGTCGGCGGGCGACATGCGGGCCGTCTGGCCGGGCGCCAGCCAGGCGGTGACGCGCTCGGTCACCCGCGGCTGGGTCGGCCGGACGGCGATCTCCCAGTCGCGGCGGATCGGGTCGAGTCCCTCGGACTCGACGGCCAACGCGAGGCGCGCCGCGCCCACCCTTCCGGCTTCGAGCGCGAGGGGAAGCTCGCGGCGTTCGCCGTCGGCCAGGGTCACCTCGGCCGGCAGTTCGCCCCGCTGGGCCAGCCCGCCGGACAGCGCCAGATCAATGCTCAGCCTCCGCTGGCGGCCCGAGAGGTTCTGCAGCGCGATCTTGGCCTCCGCCCGGTCGCCCGGCGCCAGGAAGCGCGGCAGCAGCACTTCGGCGACCACGGGATCGCGGACCACCAGCGGCGCCGTGGCGGAACCCAGGGCGGTCTCGCCGTAGGCCACCGCCATGATGCGCAGGCGTCCGGCGAAGTCCGGGATCTCCAGACGGACCACGGCCCGTCCCTCTTCGTCGGCGACGATGTCGCGTTGGAACACTGCGACCGTGCGACGGGTCCTGGTGGTGATTCCTTGCGCATTGGAGGTCGTTGTCGATGCAGTCGTGACGATGGTGTCGCCGCCGGAGCGCTCCCGGCCGCCGGAGGCCGCGGGGATCAGGCGGCCGTAGAGGTCGCGCAGGTCCATGGCCAGACGGCGCTGGCCCAGGAAGTGGGACTGGGGCGCCGGGCTGGCGAAGCCGGTCAGCGAGAGGATGCCTTCGTCGACCGCGGCCAGGGTCAGCCGCAGCGGCTCGCCGCCGACCGCCGGGCCGTCCAATCGGATCGGCACCTCGATCTCCCGGCGCGGGGTCACGCTCTCGGGCAGCTCCAGCGCCACTTCGAGCTCGCGCTCGGCCCGGTCGATGGCGAACCAGCCGAGCCCCAGGGCGCGCACCGGCAGGTAGGAGGGCGCCCCGGCCTTGGGCCGGAAGGCGGTGACCAGCAGGTAGGCGCCCGGGCCCCAGTCGCCGTCGACCTTCAGAGCGATCTCGGCGCCCGCCTTGGGCAGCGCCAGCGTCTCGCTGTGGCGGATGCGGTCGTTGACCACCTGGACCAGGGCCAGGCCGGCGAAGGGCGCCTTGACCTGGGCGGTCAGGGTCTCGCCGTCGCGGTAGTCCCGGCGCTGCAAGGTCAACTCCAGGGCGTCGGGGGTGTCCGGCGACGTGCCGGCGAACCACCAGCCGCTGTGGAAGCGGTAGCTCGTCGCGCCACTGCCACCCAGGTCGTAGACCTCAAGGCGGAAGCGGCCGTAGTCCGGCGCCCGGGCGAGCCGCGCCCGGCCCTGGGAATCCGTCTCGATCTCGCCGCTGTCCAGTAGCTCGTCGCGGACCACGTAGCGGGACCGCCAGCGGCCGTTGTGGCGGTACCAGTTGTAGTCGTAGATCTCGCGCAGCCATTCATAGGCCAGGCGCCGTCCGGCGACCGGCCGGCCCTCCGGGTCGAGGGCCACCACGTCGAAGCCGGCGGTCTCGCCGCGCCGCAGCCGGTCGCCCCGGAACCGCGGCCGCAGGCCGACCTCGATCGCCCGGCTGCGGACCGGCAGCCGCAGGCTCGCGTTGACCGGCCGCCCGTCGACGTCGAAAAGCGCGACCCGTAGCCGGGCCGCGAGGGGGGCGCTCGCCTTGGGCAGGTCGCGCAGGCGCAGTGGCAGCGCTGCCCTGCCCTGCTCGTCGGTCTGGAAGCTCTGGCCTTGACCGCTGCCTTGCAGAGGGTCCTCCTGCACCAGCCCGAAGCGATAGTCTTCGTAGCCCTCGAAGGGCCGCGGATCCCGCTCCAGGGAAAGCCGCCATTCGCCGCGCAGCCCGGCGGCCGCCGGGCCGTAGAAGTACTTCGCGGCGACCTGCGCGCTGGCCCCTCGCTCCGGATCCAGGTGCCCGGCCTCGCTGCTCAGCTCGACGCCGATCCGCTGTGGCACGAAGTCCTCGACCAGGAAGGTCGTCTCGCCGACGCTCTCCGCTTCCGGGTCCAAGTGGGCGGTGACCGTCCATTTCCCGGCCCGCGCTGAGGGGCTCAAGGGGATCTCGAAGCCGAAGCCGCCCAGCGAGTCGCCCGGCGCGGTGTCGCGATGGATCTCGCTGCCGTCGGGCCGCAGGACCTTGACGGTCAAGGGCACGCCGGCGATGGCCGTCGCCCGGGCGTCGCGCAGCAGGGCCGAGAGCTGAACCGTCTCGCCGGGCCGGTAGACGCCGCGATCGCCGTAGAGGAAGGCGTCGACCTCGCCGGGCAGGTGCCGGCCGGCGACGCCGCGCGCGCTGAGATCGAAGGCCGGGCCGGTCAGGGCCAGGAAGTTGAAATCGCCGCCCCGGCGCCGGGCCGCCAGGTAGGCCGGCTGGTCGCCGCCGCGACCGCGGAGCAGTCCGGGCGCGAAGCGGGCCATGCCCCGGGAGTCGGTCCGGGCGGTGGCGAGCACGGCGTTGTTGCGGGCGATCAGCTCCAGGCGGACGCTGGACAGGGGCTCCGCCGTTTCCAGAGAGCGCGCGAAGACGCTCAGCCCGTCGCCGCCCTGCAGGGTCATCAGGCCCAGGTCCGAGACCAGCAGCCACTGGGTCGCCAGGCTCTTCCAGCGGCGGTCCTCCTTCTCCTGCTCGGGCGTGCGCGCGACCAGCACGTAGAGGCCTTCGCCGCGGGTATCCAACGCTTCCTCCAGGGAGACCTGCGTGATGACCTCGGCGTTCTTTTCCGACTGGACCCCGACGCGGCCTTCCCAGACCAGGGCGCCCAGGGTGGTCTCGATCTGGTCGGCGCCGTAGCCGGAAAGATCCTGGCGCATCAGGTTCGACAGCAGGGGCCCGACCAGGCCCCGCTCGTGGATGTGGTAGAGCCGGAGGCCGACCTCGTCGACGTTCACCGACTTGAGCGGCAGCCGCTTGCCGCGCGACTTCGGCAGGACGTAGCGCTTGCCGGCGAAGCCGATCCACGCCCTCCGGTCGGCGATGGCCAGGCTTCGCCGCTGCGTCTTCTCCAACACCATTCCGGTCGCCGAAGGCAGGCCCGCCTTGACCTGGAGACGGTAGCTCCGGCCGTGGCGCAGGCCGCGGAGGCAGAGCCGCTCGCCCCTGGCCGAGACGTCGACGTCCTCCGCCGGTTCGAGGGCGACGTAGTCGGCCGGCTTCAGGGGCAGCGGCTGGCGCAGCTTCTGCGAGAACACGATGCAGGCGCGCGGCACGGCGTTGTCGCTCTCGACGTCGATCGCGACGACGCGCAGCTTCAGCCTTTCGACCAGGACCTTCAGGCGTCGCCGGTTCTGGCTGTCGGGGAAGACCTCCTGCGCCTTGGCGTAGAGGTTGACCGCGGTCCGGTCCTCGCCTTGCCGCAGGTAGACCTCGGCCAGGATGCCGAGGGCGCGCGCGCGGCGAAGCGCGGTCCGGGCCGACTCGTAGCTCAGGTAGGCCGCCGCCGCGGCGTCCTCCAGATGGCGGTCTCTCAGATAGGCCTGCGCCAGGTCCGCCCAGTCGGCTGCGCGCCCGCCGTTGCGGATCGTTCGGGCCTCTTCCGGGCCGAGGCCGCGGCGCCTGAGGGCCGGCGAATCGAGTAGCCGGGTCAGTCGCGCCCGAAGCTCACGGGTGTCGTTGTCGGAGCCCCCGGCATCCCGGAGCTCGACCAGCAACTGCAGGCGCTGCTCCAGCCGGGCGGCCTCGTGCGAGAGGTCCGGCACCGCGAAGGCCGGGTCGATCAAGGGCGGCGGCGTCTCCGCCCTGCCCGCCGAGACCGGCGCAACGACAACAAGTGCTACGAAGAAGGCCGCCAAGCTCCGCATGATCACCCCCGAGGCTGGAGAGAGCCGAGGCCTCCACTTCGGCGCCCAAGCTGGGCGGGGCGGCGTCGGGAATGCGGCCGCTTCGGGCTTTTCCGTGAAGATACCGGGGCAGCGGGTCCACCGGGGCGGGGCGAGGTGTTAGCCTCTGCCCGGGAGCGCTTTAGGAGGCCCGTTATGCGATCAGACGACGCGGCGGTCGGCGCCTTCGCCGATCCGATCGACTATCTGAAGCCCGAGGTGCCCGGCCGGCTGCCACGGGTCCGGGTTCCCCTGGTTCGGGCGACGCCGGAGGCGCTGCGCGGTTGCGGCGAGCTGGTCGCGGACCGCCGGGGCTTCGAGGTCGAGATCGTGCCCTGGCCGCTGGCCGGCTGGCGCAAGCTCGATCCCGGCACCGGCATCGAGGGCGGGACGACCTCGGGCCATTTCGAGTTCGCCTGGCGGGGCGACCTGCTCTACGGCCGCAACGAGGCGGTCGACGGCCACTACCTCTTCGGCTGGAGCTGCGACCCGGAAGCGGCCTCGGCCGAGAACCCGGCGCCGGACCGCGCGCAGATCCTGCTCTGGCACGCCAACTATCACCCCGACGGCGGCCAGCTCTTCTACCCGCTCGACGGCTGCCCCTTCGTGACCATCACGGCACCTCCCGGGGACGACGTCACGCCGGATAGCTTCACCGCCTTCTACTTCGACGGCAGCCGGGGCTTCTACATCCACCCCGGCGTCTGGCACGAGGCGATCATCCCGCTCCGCGACAGCGGCCGCTTCTACGACGAGCAGGGCCGGGTCCACGGCCGGGTCAGCTGCAACTTCGCCAAGGAGTTCGGCGTTTTCCTGGAGGTGCCGGTCCGCGCGCCGTGACGCCGCGTCCTGGCTCAGTCCCGCGCGGTCAGGCGGACGCCCGCGACCACCCGGTCGCTGGGGTGCAGGACGATGCGCTGGCCGGCGTCGAGGCCGCCGAGGATCTCGGACTCCAGCCCGTTCTGGCGTCCCGGCTCGACGACGCGCTTCTCGGCCCGGCCCTCGGTCTCGATGAAGACGGCCCAGGTCTCGCCCTCCCGGAACAGGGCGTTCAGGGGCACCTTGAG